>CANHCC010000086.1 GCA_947459115.1 Bacteroidota bacterium
ATCCGAAATCCGTGATGCCCATCTTTTGAGGTCAAATAGCCACAACTGATACAAATCACTTTGCCGAATTCAGCATATATCCCAGCCCTCTCTTCATATAGTTCGGCATCTGATTTTCCTGCGGATTGGGAATGGCTTTGAAGCGAAAGCGCTTTTCGACTCCAAAGCGCCTTCATGCGATCGGACAATCCTTCCAGATGTTCTTTCTCACTTACCGTTTCAATATCTAGAAAAAGACATTTGTGTAATTCCTGCAGCGTAAACATAGGCTCTTGAATGCTATATAATATTGTTTTTGCCCGGGTATAAAACTACTATAATTTTTCGGGTAATTTTTGGACAAATACAATCTGAGGGTCAATTCCGGTTATTTGTGATATGCCTCATAAACGCTTGATTTGCCTTAAGATACTCGACAGGAATTTGATGCATGTTTGGAAGTTTTACACTGTCTCATTCAAATCCATTAATCTCAAACAATAGTCTGGTGTCTGCCCTTTCAATTATTGGTCCGATTCAGGGGATAGAGTAGGAGGGTTTGGGCTGAGTTTTTTATTTTCCAGATGACGGGTTGCATCCCGCGTATTTCGTTTCTCCATGCCTTTACGGAAGGCTTCTTCCAGATTGATTCCGGTCTGATTGGCCAGGCAAATCGTCACAAATAGGACATCCGCCAGTTCTTCCCCCAAGTCTTTATCTAAATCAGATTTTTTAAAGGACTGGTCTCCGTAAGTTCTGGAGATGATTCTGGCAACTTCGCCCACTTCTTCGGTTAGAATAGCCATGTTAGTGAGTTCGGAAAAGTATCGAACCCCCACCCGTCGAATCCATTCATCTACCTGAGCTTGAGCTTCTCGTATGCTAATATCTTTCATGTTATAAGGATTCAGAATCCAGACAAATGGTAACCGGGCCGTCATTCAGGAGGTTTACTTTCATGTCGGCTCCAAAAATTCCGGTGGCAATGGTAAGGGTGGTTTGTGCTTTTAGTCGTTCCAAGAATTGGGTATAGAGCAATCTGGCTTGTTCCGGAGGCGCCGCCTGTATGTAAGAAGGACGATTTCCTTTTTTACAATCCGCATACAAAGTAAACTGGGAAACCACCAATAAGCTGCCCCCAATATCCTTCACCGAAAGATTCATTTTACCCTCACTGTCCGAAAAAATACGCAACTGGCAAATCTTCCGAATCATTTTATCCATGTCTGCCTCCAGATCCTCAGTCTGAAAGCCAACCAAAATCAGTAATCCTGAGTCTATTTGCCCGGTAATCCGGTCCTCTACCTTTACTGATGCGGACGAGACCCGCTGAATGACCACTCGCATAACCTGATTCTCCTAGTGTCTGATGTTACAAATCTAAGGCATAAAAGGGCATATCAAACCACACCAAACACATGAATATTTTTCCCTGCTGCAAGGATGTGGAAAAATGCGTGAACTTTTTGTCCGTTGACCTCCGTAAAAGGAAGCTAATTTTACCCATATGAATAACATGATGAAACCCCTTCTTTTTGCAATCGCTTTGCTGTCCATTGGAATGTCCTCCTGTGTGGTCAGCAAGAAAAAATATGATCAGCTTGAAGCCCAACGGAAACATACACTTGGGCTTTTAGATGAATGCAGATACGAAAATGATCGCCTGAAAAAAGATCTTGCCGCCTTAAATCTTAGTGCCGATTCGCTGAGAGATGCCCTTGGTGCGCAATCCATGGATAATACCAATCAGGCCGAAGAAATTAAGCGCCTTAAAAGTCAGGTCAGCAAACTCCGAGAGCAAAACACGAAGTTGAGCGATGATTTTGCCCGCATGGAACAAACCCATCAGCAACTGAAAAATCAAAGCACAAAAGAAATTCGTGAATTGATTAACAAACTTGAGCTCATGGAAGCAGATCTGGCCATTCGTGAAAGCCGCTTAAGAGAAATTGAAAGCCAGATGCGGGAACAAGATTCTATCATGCAGGCCATTCGAAAATCTATTGAGGATGCCCTGTTCGGTTTTAAAGATGCTGGTCTGTCTGTTGAAGTGCGCAATGGGAAAGTCTATGTTTCATTAAGCAACAAACTGATGTTTTCCAGCGGTAGTACGCAGTTGGATAATAGAGGGAAAAGTGCCTTAAAAGAATTAGCCAGAGTCCTTAATCAACAAACCGATTTGAGCATTTTGGTGGAAGGTCACACCGATAATGTACCTGTCACCAATCTTGGTGCGCTGAAAGATAACTGGGACTTAAGTGTGCTCCGGTCAACAGAGGTGGTGAGATATCTGACTGAAAAAGAAAAAGTAGATCCCAAACGCATCACAGCTTCCGGTAAAGGGGAATTTATGCCCATTTCCTCCAATTCCTCCGCAGATGAAAAAGCTAAAAATCGGAGAACAGAAATTATCCTTACCCCCAAACTTAGCGAACTATACCAGTTGTTACCGCCCAAAAAATAAATTCGGTTCCAACCCCTATTCACGCCTCAACAAACAGAGTTGCATAACTTTACAGGATGATTGCCAGAGTACTTCTTATCCTCCTTCTGTTTGTTACACAATATCTGAAGGGTCAGCTTTATTTTGACTACCGTCATGAAGCAGATCAGATTGCATATGCAGCAACCACGCTGCCCTTTGATCGTCTTCTGATCGTTGGAACTTCAGGTAACCTTGCTACCAGAGAAACTAATGCCTGGCTCATGGTGGTAGGTCAACAAGGGGAATTTATCTCAGAGTTTAATTATGGTATTCCCGGACATAGCCTGAAATTTAAATTCGTTCGAATGGTAGGGCTGGACATTGCGCTTTTGGCGACAGAAATTACCAACCTTACTACTTACCGAACCAGAGCTGCTTTGATGAAAGTGAGTCTTCTTCAGGCAGAAAGTCCATCCTTACTTCAGTTGCAATACTGGGGTGATACAACGGATCATATCGAACTTTTGGGAATTGCTCCGGATGGCTTTCAGGATATTCTGATGTTTGGGAAAGACAATGCTACAACGGACGGGGTAATTTTAAGAGGCACTCAAAAAATATTGTGGTCAGGCAATGGTCAACAGGCTGTTTCGGGGATGGCGCAACGGCCCAATGCTCAAGGGTGGCTGGCCTTAATTTCGGAATATGAAGCCGCCTCCCTCCATTCTGTTGTCTATCTGAATACTCAACTTCAGGTTGAAGGGAGTCAACCCCTACCTGAGGGGATTTACGACGCCCAAAATCCTGAGTGGAGAAATGATTCTTCCTGGTACTGCATTGCTGCTCGAAAATTTTGCCTCGATGCGCCCACAGCGCTTCGCCCTAAGGATATTGTACTGGTTCAGGGACAGCCGAATTCTGGGATTGTTCAACTCAATTGTATGGGCACTGTGAATCAGAATGATAAACCTGGCGGTATGGCGATGAATCGGGAGGGCAATCAGGTGCTCTTGTCCTGGACTCCTGCCCATCGCATATTTATGCCTCAAAGTCAGGGCTATAGCCGAAATCAGATTCCTCTATGCCTCACCGATACCTTGGGTGTAATTCAAGCCCAGGCCATGCTTGGCGAATCGGCTTATTACGAAGTTCATCATCTTAGTCGTCCGACATACGGTACGGATGGTAAAAGCTGGCTCATTGCCGGGTCTCGATATGATATCTGGAATTCACAAACCGGTACCGATGCTTTTTGGATGATTTTTCAGGAAGGGACAGCACTTCAAGCCGAAGCGAATTGGAACCCTGAAAGTATTCTCTTTTCACCCAATCCGGTCTCCCGGCAATTTCCGTTTCTGAAATTCATGGCGCTCAAAGGCACTTTTAACATTTGGGACCTTCAGGGTCGCTTGGTGCAAGCCGGAAATTTAATGCCAGAGGTAGAACTTGTGGCGGTGGAAGCCGGCGTCTATATTTTGGAAATCATTACAGACCAGGGCAGTTTGAAGAAGAAATTAATGCTTCAATAAACGAAGATCCTTTTTTCTTAAATTTATAAAAGGCCGGAACCTGACGGTACCGAAAGATTATTTCTGATTGTCTCTCCATTCATACACCCAGGCACTTTGAATCTGCTCAAGATGTCCTTCTGTGGATTCGTCTGCTTTGCCTGAAAAGCCTGGGAGTTCCATAACCCACTTGTGCAAATCGGTAAAACGAATGCGATAGATCTTGGGTTCATCAAAGGAATCTCCAAATTTTTCATATAGCCCTATGGCGATATCTTCCGTATCGTTCCAGGAGAAGGGTAGAATAAAAGAGTCTTCTTGTTGCATGATTTGATAAAACTTAATGACCTAAAAACTGTGACTGGTCAGGTACTCTGACGCTGATATTGCCTGAGATTTCACATTGACAGGCTAAGCGGGATTCGATTCTGGGATTCACGGCCCGATCAATAAAATCTTCTTCTTTTTCAGAAATTTCTGGAAGATTTTCCATGCCTTGCTCAATATAAATATGGCAGGTGCTGCATCCACAGACGCCACCGCAATTATGCTGAATATCTATGCCATTCTCAAGCGCAATTTCCAGAACAGACTCCCCTTCAGTTCCCGTAAGCGTCACAGGGGCTATGCCCTCCTGCTCAAACGAGAAAGAAACATTAAAAACTTTCATTTCAATTGGTTTTGTAACTCTGCTTGGTGCAAGCCAAACAAAAGGCTTGCAAAATTATCAATTATTTAAAACCAATTTAAATAAGTAATGGTTCAACTTTTTTAGGCCGGCTTTACCGGAACCGGCATTACCTCACCACATTGACTGCAGGTCCTGAGTGCTTCGCTTTCGTAAAAGCGCTTGAATACCGGTTGCATTTGACTTACAATATCCGTGAGATGAAAATACTCTTCGTACAATTTGTGATTACACTTTTTACAAAACCACAATAATCCATCTGTATCCTCTGGTCTTCTTACGCGCTCGATCACCAGGCCAATCGTGTTCTCTCCTCTCTGAGGGGAATGGGGTATTTTTCCGGGCAACAAAAAAATCTCTCCTGCTTTGATGTCCACCACCGTTGCTTTGTTATCGACTTGAAGCCCAAGTTTGATATCCCCTTCTATCTGATAAAAAAACTCTTCGCTTTCATTGTAATGATAATCTGTCCTGGAATTAGGGCCACCTACTACCATGATGATAAAATCCTTGGTATTCTTCCAGATTTGTTGGTTGCCAACCGGTGGCTTCAAAAGGTGACGGTTGTCATCAATCCATTTTTTTAATTCAAGAACATCCAAACTGAGCATACACAGAAGCAATTAATTAGCAGATAAAAATATGGATATTTCGAGACTTTACCTCAAATATTCCGAATTCGTTTAGACCTGGAATTAGACCTGTCCTTAGTTTCCGGAAGCGTCGAAAGACATACAAACCTAAGCAGTAAAATCGTTAAGATGACAAGGTTGATGAAAAATCCCTTGCTCTGACAAGGATTCTATGATATTTCCGCATAAAAACAATATCCTTATGAGAATGAATAGATTCTGTTGTAGAATATGAAAATCAGAGGGAAAAACCTTATTTTGTAGCAATAATCAATATCGAATCGTATGAAAAGAATGACTTTCTCCATGTGGGGAATTTTGACTTTGGTTTTGTTTCTGAATCTTTCCTGCAGTAGGGTGCCGATTACGGGAAGAAGTCAGATGAAACTCCTGCCCAATACCACCTTGCTATCCCTAAGCTACACCTCTTATGGGGATTTTCTGAAGCAAAATAAACTTTCAACCAATACCCAACAAACCGCCATGATTAAAAATTGTGGCAACCGAATCAAAACGGCTGTGGAAACTTACATGAAGCAGCATGGTTTAGAAAAAAAATTGCGTGGCTTTGATTGGGAATTTAATCTCGTTGAAGATAAAACCATCAATGCCTGGTGTATGCCTGGAGGTAAAGTGGTATTTTATACAGGTATTTTGCCTTTGTGTAAGGACGAAACCGGTGTTGCGGTTGTGATGGGACATGAAATTGCACATGCGATTGCGAATCATGGCAATGAAAGAATGAGCCAGGGCCTCGCCGTGCAGCTTGGCGGAATAGGTCTTGCAGTTGCCCTTCATGATAAGCCCTCCGAAACACAGGCCTTGTTTATGGGTGCCTATGGCATCGGTACCTCAGTAGGCGCAATATTGCCGTTCAGCAGATTGCATGAGTCTGAGGCCGATCATATGGGTTTGATATTTATGGCCATGGCAGGATACGATCCTAGAAAAGCACCGGAATTCTGGGAAAGAATGTCTGCTGCCGGAGGTGGAAAAGTTCCGGAGCTACTTTCCACCCACCCCTCTGATGAAACCCGAATTCGCAAATTGAATGAACACATGAATGAAGCATTGGGATATTACAAGCCCTAATACCCCCCTAATTTTTAATTCTATTTTATTGCTTGAATCTGTATGATAAAATCTCTTTTATCTTTTCTTTTTTTTCTTCTGCTTGGGTTGTCCGGATTTGCCCAAGATCGGGAATTAAAATACTCTGAAGACCCTCAGGTGTTTATTGAACAAATAAAACTTGATTTACAAAAAACAGGTGTGCCGGATGCCGATGCCTATGCACAGGCTTTTGCAGCAAAATGGAAGAAAAATGAAATTTCCTTTAATGACCAGACCAGGATTATTCAAGTCATTAACAATATGAATATTGCCGGGGGTTATAAAACCTTTCCGGATTATATCACCTTTTTAAAATTATATGAAACCGTAACCTCAAAAGAGAATCAGATAAAAATTCCTGTAACGGATTTTTTTGATGTGACAGATTCTTGTATGTATAATCAGGAGACAAAACAAGTCTTAAGTTTTTTTAATTTGCTGGGAATGGTTCTGCCGGATGGCACCATTTCGAAAACCTCTAATTCCTCATGGCGCACCACTGCTGTTGAGGGGCTATTGGCATATAATGAAGTATTTGATCCGGGCGGCAGTCCTCATCCGAAATTGGTTGTAAACAAATCTAAGTTGATCTATCAGAGTGACAGAGACTCAACTGTGATTCGCGAAACAAGTGGTGAAATTCATTTACAAGCAAAGTTGTTTTATGGTTTTGGTGGAAAAATTGACTGGGCTAAAGTCGGCCTGGATCCGGGTGTGGTTTTTGGAGAATTGAGCCGTTACGCTTTAAATCTTAACACCTCAAAAGTTGAGTTAGACAGCGTTACTTTTTATTACAAAAGTTTATTTAAAAAGCCCATCAGCGGAAAATTTACGGATATAAATATGGGGGTATATGATGCAGATAAAGCGCAGTATCCCCTATTTGAAGGATATGAAGGGGGTGTAATAATTGATCGATTTATTCCTGCCATCATTTATGAGGGAGGATTCAAACTCAGAGGGACGCAGAAAGTAGGTTGCGGTTATCTTAAGACCGTGAGTATGGTACCTGAGGCGCCTGAGAAAAAAGAAGAGAAGGAAGAAAAAGAAGGGACGGAAGACGGCGATGCCTATTTTACAGAAACGGCTGAGGTGAGTTTTCCAATGACTTATGAAGTTTATGAAAAAGCGAGCATTTCAATTCTTGACCAAAAGAATAAGGTAAGGGTAAAAATATTTTCGGATGAGTTTATCTTAAATCCTGAGAAATTGACCTCAAAATTAGCAGAATGGGTAATTTATATCGGTAAAGATGATTCCTTATCACATCCGGGCATGAATGTGCAATATGATGCTGCCAATACTTTTTTACAACTCTATAAAGATCCTACTAATCCACTTTCTCGTCAGCCGATTCGAAATTCCTTTACGGGCTACAATATATATACGGAGTCCTTACAATGGAATGTGAGAAAAGATACGATTATCAATTTCACAGCGATAATTGATAAAGAAAATAAAATGGGGGGATTTGAATCGGATGATTATTTTAGCAAGAAACGGTTTGATCAATTTAAAGGGGTATTAGGCTTTCATCCAATAGGCGCAATTTATGGCTATACTTTAAAATATCCGGGTATGCCAATTTTGGCGGATGCTGTCCTGGAGATGAATAAAAAGCAAAAACAAAGAGATGGTTTTTTTCTTGCTTTAAAAGACCTGGAAGGTTCCGGATTTATTCATTGGGATCCGACTACCCAGGAAATAACTCCCTTGCCTAAGTTATTTCATTGGACCAAGGCCGCAAGAGGTAAAAAAGATTATGATAATTTATTGTTTTTATCTTCTGTGGAAAATGGAGATTATGCGAATTTGAATTTAACAGATCTGATGATGGAAGTGAACGGGGTTGTCGTATTAAATTTTAGTGATACGCAATATGTAAGAGCTGTAACTCAGGATAGGGAAATTACATTATTAAAAGACCGGGATATTTTATTCAATGGGGCTATCGCTGCAGGTAAAATTAATCTTGTAGGAAGCTCAAGAAAAAATATGTTTCATTTTCAATATGGCGGCTATCGGATAGAGTGCGATTCGATTGATTCATTGCGATTTGTTCTAAAGCGGGAGTTAAAAATGAATGAATCCTTTTCCCCTCTTCAGGTCGCGCTAAGAAATACAACTTTTGAAGGAATTAAAGGCGCACTTTTGATTGATAAGCCTGAGAATAAAAGCTCACGAAAAAAGAGCCCGAACTATTCCGCATTTGACAGTTACTCGGAATCCTTTGTGTATTGGCAAAAGCCCGAAATATACAATAGTGTATATGATCGTAAAAAATTATATTTTTCTCTGTATCCGTTTTTGTTGGATTCTCTGGAGGATTTTGATGAGAGAGATTTGAAGTTTGAAGGAAAGTTCTTTTCCTCTGAAATTTTTCCTCTCTTCGAACAGTATCTTCAGCCCATGAAAGATAATACCATGGGGATCGTCGAACGAACACCTGAAGAGGGTTATGATATTTATGAAGGCAAAGCCAAGTATTTTGATGAAATCAATATGGATGGCTTTGGATTACATGGCAAGGGTAAGCTAGATTATCTAGCCACTACCGCTTTGTCGGATACATTTCATTTTTTCTTTGATACTGTTACCGCTGTTGTTAAAACATTTTCCCAAAAAGAAGGCAGATTTGGTAACGGGTATTTCCCCGCAATCGACGCCAAGAACATCGATTATAAATGGCACACCAAGCTTGATGTTTTAGAAATCCAGACAACCGATAAACCAATGGCTTTGTTTGGGGGCAGGGGTATATATGAGGGTAAATTAAGAATCACACCAGATGGAATGCGAGGCTCAGGAAAACTTAAATTGGATTTAGTTACAATTATAAGTGACGACATAAATTTTACAGAAGAGGGCGTAGATGCGAAAAAAGGCTTTTTCAGTGTAACAGATGCATTGGATAGTCTAAAACTTCAAATGGAAGCCAAGGATGTAGAACTTACTTATTCGCTCAAGTCTGATGTTTGCGATTTTATCACCGGTGTTGAAGGTAAGCCATTGATTAAATTCCACGAACAGAATTATGAGGCTACATTGGGTAAAGGGAAATATAGCAAAGCAACCAATGATGTAAAACTATTTGCTGTGGCGAAAAATGCCGATGATGATTATTTTAGATCTACTTCGACCATCGTCGATAGTCTGACATTAATTGCCAGGGAAAGTGATTTTAATTTTAAAGATAGGGTTCTTAAAATTCGAGGCGTTCCTTATATAGATGTTGCAGATGCGCGCGTAATTCCTGATTCTATGGCAGAAATTCAAATTGGAAAAGGAGGAGAAATCACCCCATTGAATAACGCAATTATTTTTGCAAATCGAGATTCGGTACGACATAAAATTTATGATGCAACCGTATCTTTAGTTTCAAAGAATGCCTATACAGGCTCCGGTCGAAATGATTATATAAAGGTGGATGGTATTCAGATGTTTATCAATTTTGATCAGATAGCTGTTGAGAATGGCGTAACTCATGCGAAAGGCGTTGTAAGGGATGCACAGAAGTTTTATATCACCGATCGTATTTTGTTTGATGGGACAGTAGATTTATATGGCAATAATAAATTTATGACCTTTACGGGAAATGTTCGGATACAGTCTAAGAATCCTGTATTTGCCAATAAGCCTTTTGAATTTTCCGATGTGGTAGATCCGGAGAATATTTTTATTCCTGTAACGGAAGAGAAAATGGGTAAGCTTGTACTCGGGGTGTATTTTAATCCTATCTATCGAAACTTTAATTCCAGATTCTTACAGGAAAAGGTGGATATTAAGGACAAAGAAATATTCAGCGCTAAAAAAGGCAAAGTCGGTTTAACCTTTGATCGAGACCGGCAGGAATTCCGGATTGGCCTAAGAGAAAAATTCAATGAAGAAGCGTATAAAGGCAATCAGATATCTTTGAATGATAATACCAATCTTATAACCGCTGAAGGTATTTACAATTTCCCGTATCAATTTGTTAATGGTCTTGCCGAAGTAAAGGTTTCCGGCAAATGGGCGGAACAAGGCAAAAACAATATTTCAACGGATATGTTATGGGCATTCGATTTCAAGCCGGTTCCTAAAAAAGCCATGGAGGCGCTGTCAGAGGAATTCTCCACTCTGTTTAATTTATCATTAGACCTGGACTATGAAAATAGATTTACCCGGGAGTGTATTTCAGAGCTTTTGGATGCTAATGAGCCGGATGAGAAAAATACAACGCTATTTGTAAAAGAGCTTGAGTCCGGGGGCATCAT
>CANHCC010000087.1 GCA_947459115.1 Bacteroidota bacterium
ACCTGCCCGGAAAACCCTTACACACGAGCGGTAAAAGTATTCGAGTCCCTGAATCTCCATCGGACTGAACTTCGAAATGGGGTTTTGATTTATCTATCCACAGAAGATCGAAAACTTGCAATTATCGGGGATTCAGGCATTCATCGGTTTATTCAACCGGAAGGCTGGCAAGATTTGGTGCAAAAACTAACTGAGGCTTTTCAGCAGGGACACTTTGAAGTGGGCCTGAAAGCCGCTATTGGGGCTATTGGGGACAGACTATCTAAGCACTTTCCGCGGCTGTCCAACGATAAAAATGAATTAAGCAATGCTGTTAGTTTTCAAAGATGATCCGGAAGGTAGCCTTTTTCACTTTTTATCTACTTTTTCTGAACCTTTCAGCTCAGAAATTCCCGGAAAAACCGGATGCATTCGTGAATGATTATGCGGAATTGTTAACCGCAGAAGAAGAAACACAATTAAACCAGCTCATCAGGCAAATAGCCGATAGCTCTTCAAACGAAATTGCCGTTGCTATTTTTCCCAATGCCCAAGGCTATGAATTTTCTGACTTTGCCATCAAAGTAGCACGCACCTGGGGCATTGGCAATACAGAGAGAAATAATGGCGTTTTGATAGCGCTATTCATGAATGAAAGAGGTTATTCCTTTCAGGTAGGAAGAGGCCTCGAAGGCGTGTTAACCGATCTGACAACCCGAAGAATATTCAATGAGTATATGAAACCCGCCTTTCGAAAGGGGGATTATTTCACAGGACTGAGTGATGCCATAACCGTGACCGGGCAACTTGCTTCCGGGGAATTTAAATTCGCCAACGAATATGGGAAGGGAGAGATTGAGGGTAAGGACATAATCGGTGTGGTTATAATCGTAATTATATTCCTTGTAATTTTCTTGATTGCCCTGGCGCGTCGGGGCGGAGGCGGAGGCGGTAACCGAGGGGGAGGAATGGGTGCGGCCCTACCCTTTTTGCTGATGGGCAGCCATTTTGGGCGAGGCCATCAATCAGGTTGGGGAAGCGGAGGAGGAAGCTTTGGAGGATTTGGGGGCGGTTCATTTGGGGGCGGAGGCTCTTCCGGGTCATGGTAAACCTTTCCTTGCAGCAGAGACAAATTTTCATATGTCAATGCACTTCAGAAGGTCCTTTTATGGGACAATTTTTCCGAATCCATTCTACATCGTAGTCGCGAATTTCGGCACGAATCCCATTCACCACTAAATATTCTTCCGGCTCTGTCTTACCGATTCCCGGCATCAAATTTCGGTACCAGGCCTCCGGGCAAACACGCTTTAAAGTGGATATCTCTGTGACAGGGGTAGGCTTTTCTGGGCGACTACCCCGGCAGGCGAACATGGTTAGACCTGCTATCGTGGTGATAATGATACGGATATATTTTTTTTGTGACATCTCTGTTAAAATGGACAGTTGTTTCATTTCTCGTTTGGTAAATGCAAATTAAACATTTACCTTTGCATCTCATTTTCAATTCATCATTTTATGTACGCAATAGTAAATATAGCCGGACAGCAATTCAAAGTTGCGAAAGACCAAAACCTGTATGTGCACAGACTGCCACAGGAAGAAGGCGCTAGTATTGAATTTGGCGAAGTGTTGTTACTGGATAACAATGGTTCCGTAAGTATCGGTACCCCTACCCTTCCAGGCGCATCCGTGAAAGCCACGATTCTTTCTCATCTGAAAGCCGACAAAGTCATCGTTTACAAAAAGAAACGCCGAAAAGGTTACGAGAAGAAAAATGGTCACCGTCAGCAACTGACAAAAATCCGGATTGACTCCATTAACTAACATTTAGGCATTCACCATTTAAAACAATAGAAATACCATGGCACACAAGAAAGGCGCGGGTAGTTCCAAGAACGGAAGAGAATCCCACAGTAAAAGACTGGGCATCAAAATATATGGCGGACAGTTTGTCATCCCCGGTAATATCATCGTACGCCAGAGAGGCACCAAGCATCACCCAGGAAAAGGTGTTGGCATTGGAAAAGATCATACTTTATTTGCCCTCGTTGAAGGCACGGTGAAATTTACACGGAAGGCAAATGATAAATCGTTTGTCTCTGTCGAGCCTGCTCAAGCGTAAAAAATAAATTTGTAAAAAGAAAAAGCGAGCCCTTCAAAGCTCGCTTTTTCTTTTTGTAACCATTCGGGTGACGACTGCCCTGAATGCCTAAATCAACACGCCTATTTGCTTGCACCAAGCAGAGGCTTGCACCAAGCAGGGGCTCTATTTGAAACTACACCCTTCCGTTAAAGCCGTTAATCACTCATCAAAACTAACTTCCAGTATTTCAGAAGTAGGCACACACTGACAAGTGAGAATATATCCCTCTTGAATTTCTTCCTCCGTCAGGGCATAATTCGAAAATAAATTAACGGAGCCTTTGGAGACTTTTGCGCGACAAGAACCGCAGACGCCTTTTTTACAAGAAAACGGAGCATTAATCCCGTCCTTACGAATAGACTCCAGCATCGTAGCATCTGACGAATGCCATTGAACCTCATATCTATCTCCTTCCAAAATCACACACATTTGAGATTTTGAAATTTCATTTTTGACTAAACCCGCATTATCAACCTCCGGCGCACTAAAATATTCTGAGTGAATCCGTTTGGAAGAAATCCCCTGAGTTTCAAGATAGGCTCTTACAGAATCAATCATACCTGAAGGGCCACATAAATAATAACCTTCAGCCCTTAGGTCCTCCGGATAAGATGTAAAATAAGAACTGAGCGTCTCCCCATTAATTCTGCCGAAAAAACACCCTGTTTCATGCGCTTGACTAAAGAAATGCGTCACACGAGCAGACGGATTGAAAGAGTTGAATTCATCCCAAAACATGGTGGATTCAGGGGATTGATTCCCATACAATAACGACATCTTAAGCCGGCGATGCGTACCATTCCGAAACATGGAAAGTAAAGGCGTTATGCCACTTCCGGCGCCAATTAACACCACATGCTTGTGCACCGCATCAAGCCGGAAACTTCCGACCGGAGTCGAAATCCTCAACAAATCTCCAACCTTTAAACGGGTAACCAGAAAGTTGGAAACAATTCCGCCAGGCATTCGCTTGACCGCTAGCGTCAATGGTTCACCCGGTGCATTACAGAGGGAATAAGAACGACGATAGGTATTTCCATCCAGGCATACCTCGAGCATTAGGTGTTGACCGGGAACAAAGTCGAAGTGGGGTTTTAGTTCCCCGGGTATGTGTAAAGCTATTTCAACTGCATCCGGCGTAAGCGACCGGATGCGAGCAACCTGAACTTCAAAAAACGAAAAGGTATGTGAACCGGTTTGTTGCAAATATTAGTTATGACACAATACTTATACGGCCTTCATACGAGCGGTTTTCATGTAATTTCCCATGAAAGATTTACCCGTAAGTCCAAAATCTGCAACGGCAAGAAAAACCAAATCTTCTGTTCCGGTATTAACCGACTGATGATTACACCATCTTGGAATAAGCGCAAAATCACCGGGTTTAACCTCGTTTTCAAACTCATCTACCAAAACCTTTCCGGTTCCGGAGATAAAAATAAAAACGGTTTCATGGGCATGCCGGTGCATTTCGTTTGCTTTGCCGGGTTTTATCGTAACAATTCTTGGATCCAGCACTTCTAACTCAAAGGGCAAGACAGAAACTGAGAAATCAATATCCAATGCCTCTACCTGATTATGATACAATCCTTGAAGGTTGGGATCCCCTAGCTTGGACACAAGAATTTGAGGAGGTTCTTTCCGGGTCAAGGATACCTGAGCATTTATTTTTTCCATCAGAGCACCTGTCCTATCCCATTGTAATTCTCTAAAAAATCCTTCGACGATAGATTTTAAAGATTGAGAAAAATCCACCTCTCCCCCACCTTGTTCGACCCATTCCGTAAAACGAAGTACTTCGAGACGATTGACCTCATTGGATGCGCCGAACAGATACAGTTGACACGCAACCGCGGAGAGGTTAGATACTTCAGGTGTAGTATTGGACAAAAGTGCTGTTTGAACCAATCTCAAAGACTGAAGAACCAATTCTTTCTCCTCCGGGGAGATCCGTTTGGCTTTTATGGATTTAATGAAGAAGTCACGCATCAGGCAGGCACTTTGGAACTTATTTTCTGAGCACGAAGGTACATATCATCCCAATAGGCGGCTCTCAGATGAAGAGCGCGCAACATGCCTTTTCTCAGCTCTCGCTCCGCATCCGGACTTTCAGAAGCCATTTTCTGAGCGATATCTAATAAAATCAATCCATGCTCATCATCTACTTCTGTATGAAGTGGGAAGAAGACATATTGCTCGAGAGATAAATTAGTATGCGTATCAATTGCCTGAATTAAATCCTTGTAGATATACTTCACAATCGATTCTGTCCCTAAACCGATAGCCCCGACAGCACTGATGGCACTACCACTTTGAATCAAGGAAAGAAAACCATCCCGCCAAATTTCAACCTCAATACCCGGCTGAGCAGTAGTATCCACCCCCATGGCGTGCTGAAACCGTTTAAACAATTGAGGATGGGGAATCCCCTGAACCCACTCATCCTTAATGCCCAATTCCCGAATGGCGTCAAGATCCTCATCGTGAAGGTGTCCGCTTTCCTCGGCCAGATTATCCAACAAATGGGTACGATATTCCGGGTGTTCAAGTTTTGAAATTACGGCAGTCAAATAACGGGGAAACCAGGAGGAGTAAAAGCCATACTGGGAGGCAAAGTCTTTTAAAACTGCCTGCATATCCGAAAACTCGCCATTCGCAAGCGCTTTCAAATACGGATGATTTACGGCTCGGTGATTCAGAGCTTCTTGAACAAAATGTTCCATAATCAATGGTTAATTGGTTTATACAAAACTAATAAAAAAAATTATCAAACTTAATCAACCTATAATAGATCGGGTTGATGAACAGAACTTCTCAATCGTCAGGATTGGTGCCCGGCCAGTAAAGGTAGATTTACATTTCAGGACTGATTGGTGTACTCCTGTTTTATAATACTCAGGATGTGGGTATTTCTTCTGCTACCATCGGGCCGAAACATGTGACTTCTGAGTTCGCCCTCTGAAATAGCACCTAGTTTTTGTAATGAACGAATGCTTCTCAGATTCTCTGAATCTGTTCGGAATTCAACCCTTTGAAAATTCAGCGTTTTGAAAACAAATTCCAACATTAGATGTTTGAATAAACTATTAAGGCCAGTGCCGTGATAATCCTTGTCCAACCAGGTATAACCAATTGCCAGAGAGGCCTGAGCCGGCATGATCTGGTAGAAACGTGTAGTGCCGATAATCTGGCCTGACTCCGGATGTAAAATGGCAAATGGGTACTCCAGGTGTTGCCGCCATTGAGCGTGGGCGATCTGAAAATATGCTTTAATTTCTTCCTGAGTTTTCATCGAGTGCAGCGTGTATTGAAACAAATCCGGTTGACGAAGGGCGATTTGAATTAATGCCGGCTCATCCGTTTCACACAAATATCTTAAACCCCCATTGCCCATGGGCAAATACAAAGACTCGTCAAAAGGAAACATTAATTTACACGCCATGATTCAAAGCAGATATTCACTTGGGGTTTAATTAGGTTCATTTAACCTGAGGATATTTATACAACAATTTTTGTTAAACAGAACAAAGGACACCCTCGAGTGTCCTTTGCAACATAAATTATACGAATTGAATTCTTTATTCGTCTTTGCCTTCCTTGTCGAAGGTTTTCTCGAAAGTTTTCTTATCCCGATCCAGTTGATCTTTCGCTTCCTGATGTCTTCTCTGTCTTTCTCGTTCCCGGGCGTCTCGTTTACGCGCCCCACCACAGGCAGCAAACCCAATGGCGCCAATAACAATCAAACTTAAGATGATGCGCTTCGTTTTCATATTGATTAAGGTTTTTCGTTGGCAAGTTTATCCATTTCCTGATTAAAGGTCTCTTCGAATTTCATTTTGTCGTAATCCTGACGCAATTTTTCATTCTTAGAAATTGAAGAATTAATCCCATTGAGAATTGCTTCTTTGGAGGCTTCAATAGCAACCCAGTAAGTATAGGAGTTATCTGCCTCTTTATAGATTTCTTCTTTAATTATCTTAACATCAAATAATTTTTGGTTCACGACTTCCCGGGTCATCTCTTCAAATTTATTGCTGTATTCCTGGCGGTCGCCAATACTGCGTTGGTTGGTATAGTTATCGGTTACTTTTTTTACCGTTGTCTGAATCAAACCTGCCAATCTGGATTTCGCATTGTTCTCGGCAATTTTTTTGGCTGTTTCCAAATTGGGACTTTTCCCGGAAGCTGTAGCGCGAAAATACTCTTCATCTGAATTAAATTCTTTACCGGACAGTGGGACTTCAATTTTGGTAGCGCCTGTTGTTTTGGCGATGTCTTTTTTGGCGCGACATGCAGGTAGGACGGCCAACACAAGCAGGAGAAGAAGTACGGGGAGGAAACTTAATTTTTTCATTTTTCTTTTGTTTTGATTTACGAAGGGTTTACAAAGATTATACCAAAATTACATTTTTTCATTCATTTTTACCTCCTCCCACCAAATATCCATTTCGGCTAACGACAGATCTTTTAAACGCTTGCCTGCCTCTAATGCCTTTTCTTCTACATAAGCGAACCGACGAATAAACTTCCGATTGGTTTTTTCTAAAGCATCTTCGGGATTCACGCCAATAAATCGGGCATAATTCACGAGCGCAAAAATCAAATCTCCCATCTCCTCCTCTTTTTGCGCTTTATGTTCTACATTTCCAATTGCTTCTTGCAACTCCAACATCTCTTCTTGTACCTTTTCCCAAACCTGCTCAGGTTTTTCCCAGTCAAATCCGACATTTGCAGCTTTATCCTGTATGCGTAAGGCTTTGACCAGCGCAGGCAAACCAGCAGGAACCCCATCCAATACCCGCTTATCTTTTTTCTCCTGTAGCTTAAGCATCTCCCAGTTTTCCTTCACCTGTTCTGAATTCTGGACTTTCACCTCCCCATAAATGTGTGGATGGCGGTGAATCAATTTGTCACATAAACTTTGAATCACAGAAGTAATATCAAATGTGCCCTCCTCAGATCCTATTTTTGAATAAAATACGATGTGCAAAAGTAGGTCTCCGAGTTCCTTTTTGATTTCATCCGGATTACCTTCCAGGATGGCCTCTGAAAGTTCATAGGATTCCTCTAATGTCAAATGTCGAAGCGAAGCCGTAGTTTGTTCTCTATCCCAAGGACACTCAGCCCTGAGTTCGTCCATAATGGTTAATAACCGAAGAAAGGCCTCGGCTCTTGGATCCTGGTTTTTATTCACAAGTTAAAATTACGGGATAAGATTGGAAAATCGCATAAAATAATCTTAACGAAAAAAGAGTCAAAATATAGGCAGTATCTGTATCCAACAAAGCCGTAATTTTGCGGAATTAATAAAAAACAGCGTGATTGCATTAAGTGACATTTCATTTGAATTTGGAGGCCGGTGGTTGTATCGCAATGCCGGATGGCACATTAAACCAGGGGAAAGAATCGGCCTCATCGGAAAAAATGGCACCGGTAAATCTACCCTTCTAAGAATTCTGACCGGAGAATATACCGTCACCGAGGGAACGATTTCGAGATCTAATAGCCTAAAAATAGGCTTTCTGAATCAGGATTTATTGTCTTACGAATCTGAGAAATCCGTACATGAAGTGGCTTTGGAGGCCTTTTCAAGGCAACTGCAATTGCACGAGCAGATTGAGGGGATTTTGCATCAGTTAGAACACGATTATTCTGAGGGGTTGATTGATAAACTTGGTGCTCTGCAGCAAGAGTTTGAGGCACTTGGCGGATACGATATGGAATATCGAACCCATGAAGTACTGGCCGGACTTGGATTTTCGGATGAAGATCAAAAAATGCCTCTGAAATCCTTTTCCGGAGGCTGGAGAATGCGGGTCATGCTGGCAAAGATTCTATTAGCAGATCCTGACTTACTACTCTTGGATGAGCCTACCAATCACCTGGACTTACCCTCCATTCAATGGCTGGAATCCTATTTGGACTCCTTTCCCGGGGCCTATGTGATTGTATCCCACGACCGCTATTTCCTGGACAGAGTGGTGAATCGGATTGCGGAGATCCGAAATGGCAAAATGAACCATTATGCCGGGAATTATTCCTTTTATTTAGAAGAAAAAGCGCTGAGAGAAGAAATCCAAAAAGGGCAATACGACAATCAGCAGAGACAAATACGGGAGGCAGAACGATTTATTGAGCGCTTCAAAGCCAAAGCCTCGAAAGCGAGTCAGGCGCAAAGCCGACAAAAAATGTTGGATAAACTTGACCGAGTAGATCCGGTTGAGGACGATGAACCTGTTATCAGTTTTTCCTTTCGAACCACCGTTCAACCCGGCGTTGATATTGTAAGACTAAAAGACATTTCAAAGGCCTATGGAAGCAAAGAAATATTAAAGCATTCTGAAGCGACTGTTAGACGAGGCGACAAAATTGCACTCATTGGGGCGAATGGACTTGGGAAATCTACTGTACTCCGAATTATTGCCGGTATGGAAGAGATAGAGGGCGAGAGAATACCGGGATATAATGTTTTGCAAAGCTTTTATGCCCAGCATCAGGTAGAAGCACTAACGCTCAACAATACCATATTGGAAGAAATGGCCTATTACAGCCATGAAAAAGGAGAAACCTATGTGCGCAATATCCTGGGATGCTTTCTTTTTACCGGAGATGATGTGTTTAAAAAGATTCGTGTGTTATCCGGTGGGGAAAAATCGAGAGTGGCGCTCGCCAAGACCCTGTTGTCGGAAGCCAATTTTCTATTACTAGATGAACCAACCAACCACCTGGATTTGCAGAGTATTCAGATCCTGATTCAGGCACTTGACAAGTACGATGGCTCTTTTGTGGTGGTATCCCACGATCGATACTTTTTAAGTCAGGTTGCCAATAAAATCTGGTTTATTGAAGGCAAAGAAATTAAAGAATACCCTGGCACCTACCAGGAATATGAAGATTGGAGAAAAAGCAGAACCGATAAAATCCCTATCCAAAGCAGCCAAGCATCACCTGAACCGGTAGTGGCGACGGCGCCAATTAAAAACCCGGACAACACAAAAAAGAATGAAATCCGGAAACACCGACAAAAGCTGGAATCTCTGGAAGCGGATATATCAAAACAGGAAATTAGATTAGCCGAGTTAGAATCAACAATGTTAAAACACTCGGAATCTGGGAATTATGCTGAATTATTAGAGTTGGAAAAAGCGTGCGAACAATGTAGAACGGATTTAAATCAACTGCAACAGGAATGGGAAGGCCTGATAATTCGCATTGAAGACCTTGAAAAACTTGGCTAAAACAAAGTTTTCCGTAATTTTGAATCTTAATCAGTAAACAGTCAGGTCCCATAGCTCAGTCGGTTAGAGCATCTGACTCATAATCAGAGGGTCCATGGTTCGAGCCCATGTGGGACCACAAAATCCCGGTTGAATTAACCGGGATTTTTTTTTATCCTCATTTGAAGAACATTGGGTTTAGAGGTAATATCCCCATTGTTATAGGCTTCAGACCGAAAAAATTACCATACTGAAAGATTTGGCCCCAGAAGTATTTCTGCAATTCAAACAAATCTAATGAGAATACAGCAGACAACATCCCATTGCTGCGGTCAACAAATGAGCAGATTATACCCCATTGAAAGCAAAGAACACCCCATTTTTGGGATTTTTGTAGGATCTAAGTTCATCCCCATTGTGCGGGGAAGTTTTATGCAGAACCTTCATTATTTTGATAATATCTACAAAAATATCGATACCAAACAAAATAAAAAAGATTTAAATAATTGTTATTCAATATATTATTAAAAAAAACACCATAACAAAACTACATTTCATCCTTAAAAAATTCTATGAACCAAACACTACCTGGTGGTTAGGTCAGTACCCTAAATATTTCCAAATAAAAATATTTGTTCCAACAATAATATTTTTATTTACATTTGTACTCGGATTTATAATTGTTTTTTCTACTGTTTCCGTTTGGGGGTCACCAAGCAACTATAAATTCGTTATTCTTCTCTTTCTGGTTGAGAAGATTTATATATGACTGAATGATGAATAATGCTCAAGGCGGGATAAAATCTTCACTGGGTTTATCTTACGAATACTTGAAAAATAGGTATTTGAATTATTCTGTATTTAGGATTGTTGCAATGTAAATTTTTGACTGTTTATACAATGGATTTAACACAAATGACTAAAACAGAGGCCGGAATCAAAACGATGTCCAAAGCGATGCGTTTGTTGGGTCACCCTCTGAGACTCAAAGCCGTTTTCTTATTGCAAGAGAACACAGAACTTTCCGCAGGAGAATTATGCCGACTTTTGAAATCAGAACAAACGCTTGTTTCTCATCATCTTGGAGATTTGAGAAATTCTGGAGTTCTTGGAACTCGCCGGGCTGGGAAATCAATTATTTATTTCCTCAATAAGAAAAATCTGCCTGAAAGCATTTTAGGATTTTTCAAGACTACCGGTATTTTGGAAGCT
>CANHCC010000088.1 GCA_947459115.1 Bacteroidota bacterium
AATAATGCGAAGAGCCATACAATTGAAATATCATGTAATCATCAGAAAAATTTGGAATCGAATTCCAAATTTTTCCGATGAGTTTTTATCAAAAGCATCTGGATTCCTCCCCAAATAAAAAATAATTACAAAACTTCTCCTCAATCCTCATTGTCCTTCAATACCGCATCCGCCATCGTACTGACGAATGAAATACAGGCCGATGCAAGGAGTGCCCAAAAGAAAGAGTCCAAATAAAATCCATCTACCATTGCTTCCACTAACAGAAGCATGAGGGCATTGATGACCCAAAGAAATAATCCAAGCGTAAGAATTATTAAAGGAATAGAGAACAAGGTCAAAATTGGTTTGACCAAAATATTGACCAATCCCAGGGCAAAGGCTACCCAGAGTGTAGTGGAGAAAGAGTCAACCCAAACGCCGGGGAGAAATTGAGCGCATAGCCAAATACCCAGAGATACGGCAAGCCATTTTAATAGTAATTTCATCATGAGAATACTGAAGCGAAAATCTCTTGTAGTTTAATAAAGGCATGAATGTGCATGTCCCCGCCTGTCTTCGCCGGTTTTAATGGCCCGGCAGCATAGAACCTGGTGAATCCAAGCTTATCGGCCTCCCCCAGTCTTTGGTCAATCCGGTTAACCGGACGCACCTCCCCGGTCAGACCGACCTCAGCTGCAAAAACCGTATCCTTTCCAATTGGGATATCATGTAAAGAAGAAACAATCGCCAGACAAACCGCAAGATCCAAAGCCGGGTCTTCCGTTTTTATCCCGCCTGTTATATTCAGGAAGACATCTTTATCCCCCAACTTAAATCCACACCGTTTTTCGAGCACAGCCAAAAGCATATGCAGGCGTTTGGAATCATAACCCGTCGCACTCCGTTGAGCATTTCCATAGGCCGTTGCACTCACAAGCGCCTGAACTTCGAGCAGAAATGGGCGACTTCCCTCAAGGGTTGCCCCTACCGCCACACCCGGATTCTGACCGGCAGAAGGGCTTAAAAATATTCCGGAAGGATTACTCACGGGTTTTAACCCCGAAGCCTGCATCTCATAAATCCCCAAATCCAAGGTCGAGCCGAAGCGATTTTTAAGCGTCCGGACAATCCGATACTGATGATGACGATCTCCTTCAAAAGCCAGCACGGTGTCCACGATATGTTCCAGGACTTTGGGGCCGGCCAGGGAACCTTCCTTGGTAATATGCCCGACTAAGAAAACCGGGATACCTGTGGATTTAGAGAACTGCATGATTTTCCCTGCACACTCCCGGACTTGAGAAACCGTTCCCGGAGCCGCCTCCAAAGCAGAAGTATAAAGCGTTTGAATGGAATCCACCACCCAGACGGCCGGTTGGATTTTTTGCACATACTCCAATACAGGCTCCAATTGATTTTCAGTTAACACCCATAAATCCGGGTTTCCGCCAGGCAGTCGTTCTGCCCGCATGCGGATTTGCGCTTCGCTTTCTTCTCCACTTACATATAAAACCGGCAGGCCCGTCAGTTGCATGCTCAATTGAAGCAGAAGCGTTGATTTGCCAATTCCTGGTTCTCCGCCCAACAAAATCAGGGAACCAGGTACAATGCCCCCACCCAACACGCGATTCAATTCTTCATCTGCCGTTTGCAAACGAATTCCAGGACCAGTTTCAATGTCTTCCAATCGCTTAGGCACAGAAGGCGTGAGTTGAATTGCCGCCGGACTGGTTTTGCGACCAGGGTCGTTTACTTCTTCCAATAGGGTATTCCATTCTCCACAGCCTTTGCAGCGTCCCTGCCATTTTTCGTGACGCGTGCCACAGGCAGAGCAGACGAAAACCGATTTAATTTTTGCCATTGTTCGAAATTAAGGAAAATTTAGGGTAAGTTACTTACCCACCGGTAAGTTACTTACCCACCCCAGGTAAGTTACTTACCCACCCCCGGTAAGTTACTTACCCACCCCCGGTAAGTTACTTACCCACCCCAGGTAAGTTACTTACCCACCCCAGGTAAGTTACTTACCCAGCCCCGGTAAGTTACTTACCCAAGTTATCAACCAAAATTCCCTCGTATCTTCGCACTATGGGAAAATCAAAATCTGCCCCTGGCCTTTTTAATCCCCTCCAATCGCATTCCGGCATTTTTATTTTGCTCGGAATAGCTGCCATTTTCTGGATACCCTCCCTGCGTAACGGATTCACAAATTGGGATGACCATGTCTATTTGACCGACAACCCGCTAGTGAAAAATCTCTCCTGGAACAACATCCAAGCCATTTTCTCTTCCTTCCTCATGGGGAATTACCATCCCCTCGTTCCACTGAGTTATGCCTTGGAACATAGCTTGGTTGGCATGTCCCCGTTTCTTTACCACTTGAACAACCTCCTGCTCCACCTGGGCAGCACTTATGTTCTGTATCTTATCCTGAATCGTTTCACGCAAAGTATTCCAGGCAGCCTCGCAGGAGCCATTCTGTTTGTCCTTCACCCAATTCATGTGGAATCTGTGGCATGGGTCACCGAAAGAAAAGATGTCTTATATACCCTCTTCTTCCTACTTGCCACCTTGAAATGGATGGATTACAAAAGCAATGGAAATAAAAAAGCCTATGCCTATAGTATTCTTTTCTTTATCCTCTCCTGCCTATCCAAAGGAATGGCTGTCGTTTGGCCATTTTGTATAATCCTGATAGAACTAATACCAAACTGGGGAAAAACAGAAGGAACAATCGCCTGGAAAAAACTCCAAAATTCAATCTTAAGCCTCATCCTACCCCTCACCTTGGGCATAGGCTTTGGCGTTCTAACAATATTTGCCCAAAGGAGCGAAGGTGCGGTTCGTGCGGAATCTCCTTTTCTGT
Organism: Bacteroidota bacterium; assembly: GCA_947459115.1. Lineage (GTDB taxonomy): Bacteria > Bacteroidota > Bacteroidia > J057 > RFSG01 > CANHCC01. Next base: position 2,849 of record CANHCC010000088.1, read on the forward strand.
TTCCGGACAATATCCTAATCGCCTCAAGAAGTATCTTGTTTTATCTCGAAAAAACCATTGCCCCCATTGGCCTGTCCGCTTTTTATCCTTATCCTGAACCTGCCAGAACTTTCCCAATTTACTGGTACCTCTCCCCTGCCCTTGTAATTTCCATACTTTTTCTAATAGTATTTCTAATCCGAAAAAACCTATACCCACTTGCCGCGGGTCTAGGGTTATATCTAATCATCATATTCCCGGTGAGCCAAATTTTACCGGTAGGCAGTGCCTTTGCAGCAGACCGCTACTTCTATTTATCTTCAATCGGCATTTCTCTGTTCCTCGCATATCTCTGGAAATTCTACGAGACCCGGATAACTAAACAAATTGGACTCATTATACTCAGCGCTATGACGCTCACATGGGGCGTCATGACCTGGAATCGCTCCGGTATCTGGAACAGCACCGAAACCCTATTTCTGGATGTCATTAAAACCTATCCCAATGTACCGGTGGCTTACAATAATATCGGGAATGTTTACGAAACCAAAAAAGAGTATCAAGTAGCAAAAGGCTGGTATCTTCAGGCCGTCAGAGTCAAACCGAATTATCCGGAGGGCCTAATGAACATGGGTGTTGTATATGAAAGACTGAATCAGTTTGACTCTGCATTATACTATTATTACACCTTAAAGGAATACCATCCTCAACATCCCAAAATTCATAATGTCATTGCAAATGCCTCTAATAAATTTGGAAATCGACAGCGTGAATCCGGAGATTATCAAAGCGCAGACAGTCTATTTCGTTTGTCTTTACAATGGGATAAAAATTACACAGAGGCATGGAATAACCTTGGAAATCTTGCATTCAGCAAAGGTCAAATTGACAGCGGGATAATCTTCCTCAAGGAAGCAGTTAGAATTAATCCAGTTTATGCCGAGGCCTGGAGTAATTTAGGTAGTATTTATGGTGCCACCGGAAAAATAGACTCTGCCGTTGTATGTTTTCAAAAAGCGGTGGACATTAATCCCGAGTACGGTCCAGCCTGGTTCAATCTGGGTTATGCCTTACGCTTAATCGGGAAAGAGACGGAAGGCATGAAGGCCATTCAAAACGCTGCACAAAAAGGTCATGCACAAGCACAACAATTTTTAAATCAAGCCCGATGAAAGGAAAAATTCATTCCTTACCCCCCATTCTTCTCAATCAAGATAGGGAAAAACACAGAATGCTCCTGTTGGCAATCCTTACCTTTCTGGTAATGTCACCTGCCCTCCTGAATGGCTTCACCTATTGGGATGACCATTTATATGTTTCTGAAAATCCGGATATACGCGACCTGTCAAATATTCCAAAATATTTCACCTCGTATCTAATGGGGAATTATCATCCTTTTGTTCCCCTAAGCCATACAATAGAATATCTGTTATTTGGATTAAAACCCTGGGTGTATATTTTAAATAATATTCTCCTGCATGTATTAAATGTATTAGGCGTTTATATTCTTATTCAAAAATATACCAACACTAAATTTATTGCCTTCTTCTCAGCGTTAGCATTTGGCATACATCCTTTGCATGTGGAATCTGTGGTTTGGATTTCAGAACGAAAAGATGTCCTATATACTTTTTTCTTCTTAGCAGGTTTAATTTCGTGGGAGAAAGCCCGAACACAAGGCCAGATAAAATTTAAATCTATATCCTTTCTATTTTTTGTTGCGTCCTGCTTTTCTAAAGGTCAAGCCGTAGTATTCCCAATGATTCTTATTCTTGCCGATTACTGGCATCAACAAGATTTCCGAAAAATAAATTTTTTGGATAAAATCCCTTTTCTGCTGGTTTCGATTTTATTTGGGGTTATTGCGATATATGCCCAGGGCTCAGAAGGCGCAGTTAAAACACAAAACACATTTAAAATGCCGGATAATTTCCTGGCGGCCTGTTGGGGATTTATTTTCTATTTAAGAAAAATGATATTACCCTGGCCATTATCTGCCTTTTATCCCTATCCGGACATTACAAAACCCTATCCGGCTTACTTCTGGGTTGCCCCCCCATTAGTCGGAATGATTTTATTTCTGGTATGGAAATTCCGTACAAAAACACCTGAATGGATTTGGGCTATTCTGTTTTATTCGTTTAGTATCTTTTTGGTATTACAAATTTTACCCGTCGGAAGGGCTATTACAGCTGACAGATATTTTTATATTCCGTCCATTGGACTCTTCATGGCAGTAGGTATTTCATTACATAAATACATTCTTCAAGGAAAAAGTCAACAAATCCTAATGCTGGTAATAATTCTAACCATAGGATGGTCAGGAATTTCAATATATAGAACCACCAGATGGAAAGATACCGAAACCTTATTTCGCGATGTATTGGTCTCCTACCCCAAGGAATCCGTTGCCTTGAATAATATAGCCACTATGCTGGCCATGCAAAAAAAATATGATGAAGCCCTTACCTATTATTTACGAACCGTAGAAAATAATCCTCACCATATCGAAGGGGTCTATAACATTGGGGTATTATATGATGAAATCAGCGATTTCGAAAAATCGGCGAATTGGTTTGATCGGGTCTTTAGAATGGATTCTGCCTATAAAGATGTTCGGGAGAAACTCGCTCTGGCCCATAATAAATGGGGCAATCAATTAAAAGATAAAGGAGATTTTGCCTCCTCCGAAAAAGCCTATCAAACTGCACTTCAATTAAATCCCGGATTTGCCGAAGCCTGGAGCAATTTAGGTAATCAGGCCTTTTTCAAACAGGACTATGTCAATGCCAGAAATTATTTCCGTCAGGCCCTGACCCTGAAACCGGATTTTGCCGAGGCCTGGAGCAATTTAGGTAGTCTATATGCCACCCAAAATATATTAGACAGCGCCTTAATCTGTTTCCGTAAGTCTACTGAAATTAATCCGGAATACGGGCCGGGATATTTTAACGAAGGCTATGCAGAGATGGTCAAAGGAAATCGGGACAAAGCCGTGGCGTTGTTTAGAAAATCCGCTTCGCTGAACCATCCTCAAGCTGTGAAACAATTAGAAGCCATGGGCATTCAACCATGAAAAAAAACATCAAAACGCCTCTCTCCCAATCAGATTTATCCCTGAAAGAAAAAGGCATTGCCCTACTGTTATTAATCCTTCCTGCGCTTATCGCCTATTGGCCGGTGTTATCCTTTGATTTCGTTAATTGGGATGACCCCTATTATGTCTATAAAAATGATAACATTAATGGGCTAAGCCTAAAACATCTGAAAACCTTGTTTTCAACTCAGACCATAGTTATGGGGAATTGGCATCCATTCACGATGCTCTCCCTGGCTATTGATCGAAGTATTTGGGGACTCAATCCTCAGGGATACCACTTAACCAATCTCCTCTTACACCTGTTAAATTCAATTCTGGCAACGGCCCTTGTCTGGAAATTATTTAAACAAAAACATGCCGCGCTGCTGACAGGAATGGCCTTTGCCCTTCATCCCTTACATATTGAATCGGTTGCCTGGATTACCGAAAGAAAAGATGTTCTATACACTGCCTTTTATCTGGGCGCGTGGCTGGCCTGGACCAGAGCCAATAATGGCTATTTATATTATCTCTTGAGCCTTGTGCTATTTTCTGCGGCGTGTTTATCCAAAGCTATGGCCGTTACCTTACCGGTGGTAATATTGTTAACCGAATATTTTTATGCCAATACGAAACGACTGAAATCCTTAATTCCTTTTTTTATCCTTGCTGTCGTCTTTGGCCTTATCGGTATATCAGCCCAAAAATCCGCTCAGGCCATTGCCTATCAGGAAGGCTTTACCTTATTCGACAATGCCTGTATTGCCGGATATAATGTTTGGTTCTATTTAAGTAAAATCCTTTGGCCCTATCCTTTATCTGCCTTTTATCCTTACCCGGAAAAATCCGGTAACCTCCTGCCCCTCTCCTATTTGTTGGGTTTTGTGGCCTCTGCCATTGCGGTGGCTGTTACCGTATGGATGATGCTTCGTGGCCATAGACTATCTGCTTTCTTGTCCGCCATATTCTTCGTAACAATTTTCCCTGTGATACAACTCATTCCGCTTGGTGAAGCTATGGCAGCAGACCGATATACCTACTTGTCCTCCTGGCCTGTCTTTACGGGGTTGTTTATTGGAATTTCCCGGCTTGCCGCAAGCCGGAAAACACCTGAGTACTTTGTCCTTCTTTTCGGATTAACGGCATGCGGGTTATGGAGTGTTGGCATTCGTCAAAGATTACCCGTTTGGCAATCGGGAGAACCGCTATGGAATGATGTCATTGAACAATATCCGGATTTATATTTTGCCTGGAATAACCTGGGTACGCTATATTATGAAAAACAACAATTTGATAAAGCCATCCCGGTCTATCAAAAAGTATTGGAGATGAATCCCGATTATAAAGATGGGCACAATAATTTGGGTTCTATTTTTGCCACCAGACAATCCTATGATTCAGCCATTGTGCATTTTGAAAAAGCCGTTCAACTGGACACCAACTACATCGCTGCCATTTTTAATTTAGGCTATGCCTACAGCCTTAAAGGCAGAACCACAGAGGGGTTACCTATGTTACAAAAGGCAGCACGCAACGGCCATCAACATGCCCAACAAATTTTAACACAAAATAAGTTATCCTGGTAATGCCATCACTAACACTTCGGCCGAATGCCAAAATTAACCTGGGGTTGCTCATCAAAGGCAAAAGACCGGACGGGTATCATGAACTTGAAACGATCTTTCTACCCGCCCCCCTGCATGATACTTTAATACTGACAGAAAATTCCAATCTCAATACACCGGAATTACGCTTGCAGGGAATTTCGTTACAAGGCAATCCTCAGGATAACTTATGCATAAAGGCTTGGAAGCGCTTAAAAGAGAAATGCCCGAATCTGCCTGCAGTAGAGATGGAATTAGAAAAAAAAATTCCTGCAGGCGCTGGCCTGGGCGGCGGATCCTCAGATGCGGCCTTCGTGTTAAAAGGCTTAATCGAATTATTTAGTTTAAAAATTTCAGATAAAGACTTATTGAATATCGCGGTAAGTCTAGGGGCCGATGTACCATTCTTTTTAACCAATAGACCTTGCCTTGCAACAGGGATAGGGGAAATTTTAGAACCCATAGACCTTTCGCTTCCGGGAGAAATTCGTCTGGTATTACCCCCAATTTTTTCCGATACCAGGCTGGCGTATCAACATCTGGATTATTCCCAAACCCATCCAGAACTCCATCTCATGCAATTGGTTCAAAAACCTTATGAATCCTGGAAATCAGAGATTCCGAATGATTTTGAGTCTTCTGTATTTCAGCGTTTCCCTGAACTTCAGAACGCCAAAGAAAACCTCTATGCAGCAGGCGCCATTTATGCGTCCATGAGTGGAAGCGGAAGCGCTTTATATGGAATCTTTCCAACAACAGTATGAGACAGCAGCCTTTACTTGAAGTCAATCATTTATCCCTCGGCTTTCAGGAAGGGAAGCAAATACGACCTGTACTGAAAGATATTTCGTTTCAATTATTCAAGGGGGAAAATCTTGCGATTGTGGGAGAATCCGGCTCGGGCAAATCTGTCACTGCTTTATCTCTATTAAGACTTTTGGCGGAGCCTCCTGCTATCTATACCAATGGAGAAATTCTATTACGAAGCAAAGATGAAATCAAATCTCTGCTGACATTAACCCCTAAGGCCTTGCAGCATATTCGTGGGAAAGAGATAAGCATGATTTTCCAGGAACCCATGACTTCTCTTAATCCGGTATTTACCTGTGGAGAGCAGGTGGCTGAGGCCATTCGCTTACACCAGAATGTATCCGCTAAAGAAGCCAGAGACTTAACCCTTCAGTGGTTCAAGGAAGTGCAATTACCAAGAGCAGAGAAACTCCTGGACGCTTATCCACATCAAATTTCAGGTGGGCAAAAACAACGCGTTATGATTGCAATGGCCATGTGTAACCATCCGGAAATTCTGATTGCGGATGAACCTACTACGGCTTTAGATGTTACGGTTCAGAAGACCATTCTGGAATTAATGGAAAGCCTGAGGCAAAAATATGGCACGAGCATGATTTTCATTTCTCACGACCTTGGTGTGGTAAAAGAAATTTCAGATCGAATTATTGTGATGTATCAGGGCGAAATTGTGGAAGAAGGCACTACAGATTCCATATTTTCAAATGCACGGCATCCCTACACTCAGGGATTGATTGCCTGTCGTCCGGATCCCGGTAAATTCCTCAGACGAATTCCAACTGTTTCTGATTTTATGGAGGGAAGATTCCAGGAGGGCCGGGGGCATTTTATTTCCGAAAATGCACACCTTCGCATAGCAAGAGCCAAAGAAAAACAACTTGCTCAACCCTTGTTAAAAGTCCGGGAATTAAATGTTACTTACGAAGATAAGGGCCTATTTAAAAAATCAAATATCTTTAAGGCCGTTAATCATGTTAGTTTCGATTTATATCCGGGAGAAATTTTAGGATTAGTTGGGGAATCCGGATGTGGTAAAACGACTTTAAGCAGGGCATTACTTCGTCTAAACACACCCGCTACCGGAGAGATTATATTTAAAAACAAATCCTTGTTAGACTTAAATGATAAAGCGCTTCGGGAAATGCGTAAGCAAATGCAATTAGTCTTTCAAGACCCCTATAGCGCCTTGAATCCCAGACTGACTGCAGGACAAGCAATCCGCGAAGTTTTGCAGGTGCATTTCCCCTCGGTATCCAAAACCGAAAGGGAAGAACAGCTAGACGAACTATTTATTCAAACAGGCTTAGATCCTGCCATACATAAGAGCAGGTATCCCCATGAATTTTCCGGGGGCCAAAGGCAAAGAATTTGTATTGCAAGGGCTTTAGCAACACAACCGGATTTATTAATCTGTGATGAATCGGTTTCTGCCTTGGATGTTTCTGTTCAAGCACAAATTTTAAATTTATTGAATGACCTAAAAGAATTAAGAGGATTTGGCTGTATTTTTATTTCCCATGATTTACAGGTGGTACGATATATGAGTGACCGGATTATGGTCATGAAAGAAGGACAGATTGTAGAATCCGGGATTACAGAGGAGGTATGTATGCATGCAGAAAATCCTTATACCAGGGAGTTGTTGGGAGGGATGTAGGGTGTTGGAATTATGAGTTATGAATTATGCGTTCTTTGAACGCTTGCATGGGTATCGTTCGTGTGTGCTTAGTACTGTTTCCGAGACTGGGGGATGACATGATTCAATCTTTCTGGGTAACGACTTTAATTCGATCTTAAAAAACAAAAAATATTCCTTTGACTCCTGAATATAAAATATACACACTATACATTCGGCTTAATCTCCTCACCCCAACGGGGTGATATGTTTATAGAATGGAATTACAGAATTCTCATAACCACTCTATCGGGGTGATATAAAAATTAAATGTCATTTGTCGGCATTAGTATAAAGGAGAACGCTTTGTTATTCATATTTCACCCCTTCGGTGTGGGGTTTCGTGAATGTCGAATAAATTTGAATCTAATAACCCATAAACGAATTTCAAAAATCCTAAACCAAAAAAGAATTTTTTATAATCCCCCCGGTCGCTGAGTAATCCCCACTGTGGTGGGGATGTATCGAAGTGCCCGGGGTGGATGCGTAGCATCATTTTTTATATA
>CANHCC010000089.1 GCA_947459115.1 Bacteroidota bacterium
CAAAGTCTCATAGAGGGGTAGCGTTATTTCTGCGCCGGATAGGCGCAGGGACATAGGATAATCCATAGGGTCATACCCCTGTCGGCGATAAAATTGCAGAGCCGGAATCGGGGTATAATGCACACTGAATCCGATACCTGCCTGTTTGGCTTTTTCTATGAGGGCATTGCGTTTTTCAGGCGCTATCCATTTGAGAATTAATGGAAAAATATGCCAGGCTGTTATTTGATTTGCATTACCGGGATGCGGCAATCCCGCCCACTCATGACCTTGAAATAATTCAAAATACTGAGCCGCGATTTTTCTTCTCACAGGTAAAATATGGGACTCATATCTTTCCAATTGTGCCAGTCCTAAAGCGGCCTGAAAATCGGTGAGATTACCTTTAATACCAGGGTATTCGACCTCATAGCCAAAATTACCGGTAGCAGTATCGGGATTGGCCAAAGCGGTCTTCCCATGAATGCCAGCCATTTTGAGCCAGGACAATACAGCAACCGTATCAAAAGATTTCGGCAGGGTCAGGCAAATAGCGCCTCCATCTCCAGTGGTAATGTTTTTGGCGCTATGGAAAGAGAAAACAGAAATATCTGCTAAAGTACCAGAAGGCTTCCCATCCCGCCAGGCACCTATGCTATGTGCCGCATCAGCCAGGAGTAGCGGGCGTCCCAGACTTTCCTGCACAGGATTGGCAGGATGAAACTTCCCAGAATCTTTCCAGGCATTCAATATTGCATACATCTCCGGATACTCTGCCGGCATGCCACCAAGATCCACCGCAATCACCGCTTTAGTGCGAGGGGTCAACAAAGCAGGCAGTAAGGCCGGGTCTGGCAAAAGCTCCGGACCACAATCCCAAAAGACAGGCTTTGCCCCAAGATTCCAGACCACATGGGCGGAGGCACAATACGAATAGGCCGGTACAATAACCTCATCCCCTTCCCCCACCCCCAACCACCGCAGGGCAAGTTCCATACCAGCAGTATTAGAAGAAACCGTCAAAACCGCATCGGCGGTCGTGTAAGTGCGCAACGCCTCCTCGAATCGTTTGGTCCAGGGGCCAGCATTAAGCCATCCAGACTGAAGACAATCCGTAACAGATTGAATCATTTCAGGGGTAATATGAGGGAGATAGAAGGGGATCATAAAGCAAAGATAGGGGAAAGAGAATTTAGCTTTATGCCGTGTTTATTTTCGATACAAATCCGAATTAAATTTCAGATTGACAATCTTCATATAAGAACCCCTTTAAAGATTGCAATCCGTGTAACCGTGCAATCGGTGTATATCCTTCCGTGTAATCCGTGTAATCCGTGCAATTCGTGTCTATCCCTGTCTATCCGTGCAATCCGTGTAATCCGTGTCTAGCCGTGTCTAGCCGTGTAATCCGTGTCTATCCCTATCTTTGCATTGCATGCGAATTTTCACCTACCTACTCCCCATTCTGTGTCTCCTCTCTTGCACCTCCCCTACCCGTAAGCATGTCCCGCTTTCGTGTGCCCTCATGCCGGAAGCAGGGATGGACACAGTGGCATTCAGGGAAGAACTTGAAAGAATCCGGGAACTGGGTTTTCAGGAGATTCGTCTGGACCTACCCTTGATACGATCAGCACAGGGTCTGCCCTTAGCAGATACTGCTTTACTGAAACTCCTGCCCGGCTTGGTGCAAGCCTGTCAGGAAAAATTCCCGTATTGGTCGGTTGCCATCACCCGCCTTCATCCCGACAGCATCGCCGATTCTGTGTCCTTGCGTCTGGCCGGTAAAGATCTTTGGTGCCAACAGTATATTCAGGAAGCAGAGCGCTACTTAGCCCTTTTACCGGCGAAGCCACGCCATCTGATTGCCGGCTGGCATTTACCCGAAACCGATACCTTTCCCTGCCTGGAAGTTTGGATGAAAACCTTGCGAACCCGTGCAGAAAATGTATGCTGGCTTTTACCTCCGGAGCGTTTGCCCCACCGCTTGCACCAAGCCGGAACAGAAACCGGTATCCTTTGGACTTTGCCCGGCGATCAGGCTTCTAAACCTGCATCCAGAAAAATGACTCAGGCCATTCTGAAAGAGATTAACTCATCCCAAACCATTTATATCGGCAGTTTTTCGCCCAGACCCGGGCAGGCAGAGGCAGATTTTAGAAATATATTCCGCTTCTGGCCGGAGACGGTTTCCCTTTCAGGTGTTACCTTCGCATCCGTGTTTCCAGTTTCAACTTTAACAGACAGTTTAATTCCAGGCAATCTACATGAAGAGATCGCCCTGAAGCAGGAAATCCGTCATTATCTCCAACAGCCATGAGTCCCCGAATATTGGTCATACGCTTCAGTTCTATGGGAGATATTCTCCTGACCACGCCGGTATTGAGGGCTTTGAGGCAGAAGTATCCAAAAGCGGAGATCCATTACCTGACGAAAGCAAAATTTCGGGAAGCCATCGAAACCCATCCCGTCCCGGATAAAATCTGGTATCTGGAAAATAGCCTGTCGGAAATCATCCGACAACTCCAGGCCGTGCGTTTTGATTTGATTGTGGATCTGCATGCAAGCCTGAGGTCTGCTTTAGTACGCTTTCAACTGGATGGGAACAAACTGGTATTTCCCAAAAATAGCCTGAAACGCTGGACTTGGTTGAAACTGGGCATAGGCAAACCGGATCCCAGACATGTCGTGGAAAAATATCTGGCTGCCATCCAACCCCTTGGGGCGTTTGGAGATGGAGAAGGATTAGACTTCAGAATAGTACCAGAAACCGAAACCCAGGTCCAGTCAGAATGCAAGGCCATCTTCGGAGCTGAAAAACCGGTGGCAGTTGTCCTGGCAGCTACCTACAATACCAAAAAATGGCCGGTGGAGCATTACATCCGGTTTTTAAAAAATCTGAACAAATCCTTTGTCTTACTGGGTGGGCCGGGAGAAGCCGCTATGGGCGAAAAAATTCTTTCCGAAGTGAAAGGTGGCATTAACCGTTGTGGCAAATGCAGCCTCCAGGAAAGTGCCGCCTGGCTAAAAGTATCCGCCTTCGTCATCACCCATGACACAGGTCTGATGCATCTCTCTGCTGCTCTGAAAAAATCCACCTTTGTCATTTGGGGTAACACCACACCGGAACTGGGGATGTATCCCTGGAGGACGGAGCATTACAATCATGAAGTAAAGGGCTTGGGCTGTCGGCCCTGCACCCACCTGGGACATGCGGAATGTCCGAAAGGGCATTTTGCTTGTATGCGCAACAATGACCCCGACCGTCTGCTGGGAATGGTCAACTTCTCGAGGCCGGAGGGATAGGTTAGTTACTTACCCCCTAATCTTCAACCGCTTTTTCTTACCTTTGAACTCCAGAATTAAAATCTATGAAAGATCCGGTTTTTGATATCATCCAAAAAGAGTTCAATCGTCAGAATGAAGGGATAGAACTCATTGCTTCTGAAAACTTTGTGAGTAAGGAAGTGATTCAGGCCATGGGCAGTTGCCTGACGAATAAATACGCGGAAGGCCTGCCGGGCAAACGCTATTACGGCGGCTGTAAATTTGTGGATGAGGTGGAAGAATTAGCCATCGAACGCGCCAAACAGCTCTTTGGTGCAGAATGGGCGAATGTACAGCCCCACTCCGGTGCCCAAGCCAATGCTGCGGTCATGTTGGGGATACTCAAACCGGGCGACGCCATCCTGGGCTTTGACCTTTCCCATGGCGGCCACCTGACCCATGGCAGTCCGGTGAATTTCTCCGGAAAACTATACCGTCCCCATTTTTACGGGGTTGAGAAAGAAAGCGGCCGAATTGACTTCACCAAAATCCGCGATACCGCTAAGAAGGTGAATCCTAAATTGATCATTTGTGGTGCTTCGTCTTATGCAAGAGACTGGGACTATAAAACCCTCAGGGAAATTGCAGATGAAGTGGGTGCACTTTTACTCGCGGACATTGCACATCCCGCAGGCCTCATCGCTACAAAATTCCTCAATGACCCCATCCCCTATTGCCATATCATTACCACTACCACGCACAAAACGCTCAGAGGACCGCGTGGGGGTATGATTATGCTGGGCAAAAATTTTGACAATCCTTTCGGAGAGCTTACTCCCAAAGGGGCCATCAAGAAAATGAGTGCCATTCTGGATGGTGCCGTTTTCCCCGGCACTCAGGGCGGCCCCCTCATGCATGTTATTGCCGGGAAAGCCGTGGCATTCGGGGAAGACCTGAAACCGGAATATAAAACCTACTGCGGTCAGGTGATTGCCAATGCTCAGGCATTAGCAAAAGCACTTATTGAGATGGATTATCAAATCATTTCCGGAGGCACCGACAATCACTTGATGTTAATTGACCTGCGCAACAAAGGCATTACCGGTAAAGCGGCCGAACAAGCATTGGTAGATGCAGAAATTACCGCCAATAAAAACATGGTACCCTTTGATACAGAGAGCCCCTTCACCACCAGTGGTATTCGCTTAGGGACAGCGGCCATTACCAGCCGGGGACTAAAAGAAGCGGAAATGCGTACCATTGCCGGTTTGATTGACCGCGTCATTCAAAATCCGAATGAGCCCTCTAACCTCGAAGAGGTCAAAAGAGAAGTACATGCCCTGATGAAAAATTATCCATTGGCTTACTGATGCGATTAGTAAATTTATTTACCATCCTACTTTTATTACCCCCTCTGTTGTGGGCACAAAAATTCGAGGATGAATTTTCGTTTGAAGTCAGAAAATATGACATTCGGCAGAAAGGCTATCCTTCGCGTATTGTAGGAGATGGCGCAGGTAACGCCGCGTATTATGAATATTGGGAACCAGGAAGCGGGCGTCAATTCTCAGGCTATTACTTACAATTGCAGGATGCAGATTTTGCGGAATTATGGTTTAAACCGATATTCAGCAGACCAGAATTAAAATTCGAACCGGATGAAATACTGGCCATGGAAAATAGCCTGGTCGTAACCGGTTACCAGTATACCCCTGCAGAAAAAAGATGGGTTGGTCATGCACATTTTTTTGACAAGGATGGGAAAACAAAAGCTTTTGTTAAAATAGACCCAAGTGCATTAAAAAAATTCGAAGCAGGTCATGTCAGTTGGTATGCACAAAGCCCGGATAAAAAACGACTTGTGCGGATGCTACACAAACCCTCAGAAGGATCTGGTTCTGATTTCTTTGTTAGTTCATTGTTATCTGATGGAAAATTAGAATGGGCGACTCAACTCAAATTACCTTTCACCTCCGAGAAGTATAAACCGGTAAAAATCACTACCGATAATTTAGGTAAAGTCTGGTTTTTAATGATGCCGGAAGGACTGAATGGAAAATTTGAAACCGACCGAAATCTGCCTCCCGTTGTGGTGGTCTATGATTTTCGGGAGAATAAATTCTTAAGCTGGAAAGCCGCTATGAATGGCGTTGTTTTTCCCTATGGGAATATGGAAGTAACCGCTCAGGGGAAATTATTGGTATGCCTGGCCGGTGGGGATAATCTGGGCAAAGGCTTTAACAGTGGCGGCAGAATTGGTAAAATATTTAATTGGAATAAAGCCTATTTTGTATTGTTGAATGCAGGGAAAGATATCACTGCAGATGCCATATCTTCTTCTGAAATACCTGAGGCAATCGTCACGCGGTTTAAAACGGAAGGCATAGATTTTTCCGGTACAGGTAAACTCGTGATGGAAGGTAATTTAGCCCTATGGTTAATGGAGAGCAGTTATTCTCAACAAAAAGATCAGGGCAGACTGGACTTTTATGGAGATATTTTATGCTTGCCGGTGCACACAGGGGATTTGAGTCCGGGGACTCCAATTCATCTGGAAAAGAAGCAGAGAGACCTAAGTGGAAGTGTGTTATGCTCCTATACCACCTGCAACAGCCCGGGTAAAGTACATCTGGTCTATTTAAGCAGTGTAGGTGCTGATGGAAAAATTATTTCCGAAAGCATCGATTTAAAGTCCTTACAATCCACGCGTACGGAGATGCTGTCGAATGAAAGCGGAAGCTATTATTATGATGCGTCAAAGTCCGGGCAAATTGCTCCCGGCAATCTTATGCTGATGGGCTTAGGTGATACGAATAAACAAGAATACCGATTACTTCGGTTTTCATTTCAATAAATAAAATTGTGGGTGTATTTGATAAAATAAGGCAAACGCCGGAGGATCAGGAAAATGAAATGTCCTTTCTGGATCACCTGGAAGAATTAAGATGGCATTTAATACGAAGCGCAATTGTCGTATTAATTGCCATGATTTTTATGTTTGTTTATATTCGGGATATAACCGATAAAATTATCCTGGCGCCTTATTCGCCGGACTTTCCCACTTACGAATATTTATGTCAGTTTGATTCGACTATCTGCAATGGACTGGCCAGACCAGTAGATCCATCGGGAGCCGCAGCAGCATTAACTTCCGGACAAATCATACTTCAGGCCTCGGAACCATCCGAACAATTTACCCGTGCCTTATTTATTGCCATTATCGGTGGCCTTATTTTATCGTTTCCTTATTTAATTTTTGAAATCTGGAGATTTGTCAAACCGGGATTAAGTCCCAAAGAAAAAAAAGGAATGGGAGGATTTATTCTTTACACCTCTTTTTTATTTTTTACAGGGGTCTTGTTTGCCTATTATGTTGTATCGCCATTGACAATTACCTTTTTAGCCAATTTTAAATTATCGGACAATGTCGTTCAAATCTGGAAAATCGGAGATGTCATTTCACTGGTGGTTATGTTATGCGTTGCCGGAGGGATTTTATTTGAAATGCCGGTATTAGCCTTTTTCCTTGGCAAGATGGGCATCGTCAATGCCGCATTCTTATCCAGATATCGCCGACATGCCATTGTGGGCATTTTTATCGCAGCCGGTGTTCTAACACCTTCAGCGGATATGATGACACAAATCGCAGTTGTAATTCCTTTATTATTTTTATACGAGGTTTCCATATGGGTCGTAAAATTTACGGCCAGAAAAAATGAATTGGAGTGAGTCTATCCTATTAACGCCTAAAGTAAAATTTACTTTACCCCGAATTAACAGATTCATCCTTAATATTTGGTGGGTATTACTTATACAACTCTTAAGTTTCCCTCTCATTTATGCCCAAAAAATTTCCGGATATATTTTTGGAGCTCAAAAAGAACCTCTTGCAGGGGCGCGCATATTTTGGGAAGATCAATCCAATGGCACAACCTCCGATTCTACAGGTTATTTTTCCCTACCCCTCCATTCAAAAGCAGAGACCAGATTATTAGCCTCCTTTACTGGTCATGAAACAGACACCATATCCGTACTAGAATTTCAACGCTTTAATATCTACCTTCAAAAAATAAAAACCCTGGAGGAAATTCAGATTAAAGCTCAGAAGGAAGGCACGATACTTTCCGATTCGGAAGTCATAAAAACAGAACAAATCACACGGACAGAATTAACCAAAGCCGCCTGTTGTGATTTAGCCGGATGTTTTGAAACCCAAACCACCGTGCATCCTCAAACCACCAATGTTATCACGCAATCCAAAGAATTACGCATACTGGGATTGTCAGGCGTGTATAATCAAATCTTACTAGACGGCCTGCCTATGATTCAGGGCCTCAGCTATACCTACGGCATCAGTAATATTCCCGGAACATTGGTGGACAATATTTATATCTCCAAAGGCGCGAATAGTACGCTTCAGGGCTATGAAAGCATTAGTGGGCAAATCAATGTCCAAACCAGAGATCCGGACAAAGGAGAAATTCTTTTGCTCAATACTTATATCAATACTTTTCAAGAGAAACATCTCAATGCCAATTATGCTTACCGCAGAAATAAATGGAGTAGCCTGACGGCCTTTCATATGGTTCAGCCGGCAGCGAGAACAGATCGGGACCAGGACGCTTTTTTGGACTTACCATTATTAACCCGATATGGCCTATTTCATAAATGGAAATATGGTCAGGAAAACACCAAAGGATTTTTCTCCACGACTTCAGTAAGATTTACAAACGAAGAGAGAATCGGCGGACAAAAGGGATTTTCCCCGGCATTACATGCCGGAAATACTACTCAGTATGGCCAATGGGTGAAATATCAACAACCGGAGCTTATAACAAAATCCGGCTATCGTTTTTCAGGCAAACATGCTTTGATATTCCTGGGAAGTGCCCTGTATCACCATCAGGACTCGTGGTTCGGTACTCTGAGGTATCAGGCCACACAAAAATCCGCCTATTTGAATGTCCAGCATGAATGGAATTACGGCAACCATAATCTGAAAACCGGGATTAGTTACCGACACCTGGAACTCAGAGAACATATAACTTTTTATGAACCCAATCCCATTCGGAATTATCAGGGACTCTATAGCCGTCAGGAAAATATTCCCGGCTTTTTCTCCGAGAATACACTTGTCTTTGATAAGATTCGAACAACCTGGATTAGTGGAATCCGGGTAGATCATCTGAATGGGTCTGGCCTTCAATGGGCCCCTCGCACGATGTTTAAAATAGATGTGTTTCCCAAAACCGTGTTACGCATGAATGGAGGCTATGGGTGGAGAAATGTAAATTTATTTAGTGAAAACATCGGGATTCTGGTGAGTTCCCGTAATGTGGTGTGGGCCGAAAAACTTGAGCCTGAGCGTGCATTCAATACCGGTTTAAATCTTACACAAAAATTTGAGAATGAAAGCCAAAGCATTTCCGGATATGTTTCATTGGATTATTATTTTACCGACTTTCAAAATCAGATTTTTCCTGAATATGATGTAAATCCAACCAGCATCCTGATCCGAAACTATTCCGGTACCAGTAGAAGCGATGCATTTCAGGCAGAACTTAAATTAACCTTATGGCAAAGGTTAGAATGTAAGACCGGTTATACCCGGCTATTGGTGTATCGGGAAGATGCAGGCATCCGGTATGAATTACCCTTTAACACCCGCAACCGATGGTTAAATTCGATTAGTTACAAACCCTTGTCCAATCGCTTTCATGTGGATATGAATATTCACCACTATGGACGACAGAAATTACCCAATACCCAAAATCATCCGATTGAATTCAGGAGACCGGATTATTCACCCATTTACAGTGTGATCAACATTCAATTTACCTGGACGGCAGGGCGCTGGGAATTTTATACCGGTGTCGAAAATCTAACAGACTTTCGACAATTACAACCTATCCTCAGCTGGCAACAGCCATTTGGCCCCTGGTTTGATACATCTTCCGTTTGGGGCCCTACCCGTGGCCGTGAAGGGTATGCCGGCATTCGATATAAAATCTTCCAAAAAGAAGAATAGCTGTTGAATACTATTCCCCCATCCTTCATAATTCATAATTCAAAACCCCAACCCATGGAACGCAAAATCTCCTCCCCTTTCAAAGCCAATCCCAGCCGTAGCATGGGGCCTCATGTAAGACAGGTTATACCTAGTGCCCATAAGCCATTTGAGCCTTTTGTCTTTTTAGATCATTTTGGTCCGTTTGATAAGTATCCTGAATCCTCAGGCGTACCACCGCATCCGCATGCAGGTATTGCGACGGTAACCTATTTATTTGAGGGTAGTAACCGTCATCAGGACAGCATTGGAAATAATATTGTGATTCAGGCAGGGGACATTGCCTGGATGCACGCAGGCAAAGGCATAATCCATGCAGAAGGGATGAATGAGGGGAGAACCGAAAAAGAGACTGTGCATGGATTACAATTATGGGTGAGTTTACCGGCGAAAGATAAATTCTCAAATCCTGATTTTTTTCATTACCCCAAAGAAACACTGCCGGTAATAGAAAGAAATAATTGCACAATTAAAGTTTTATGCGGAGAATTATTCGGAAAAATTTCTCCGGTAAGAAGCCTTACCCCTACCCTGCTGTGGGAAATAAAAATGCCCGCCGGTAGTAAATTAGAATTGCCCATTCCGGGAAATTATGACTGTGGCATTTATACGATTTCAGGAATCGCCTTATGTCAAAATCAGGCCTTACGCCCCATTCACATAGCGGGCTTGGAACAGGGCGGCGATTCCGTAAGGATTGAAGCAGGTGAGGATTCACATGTCATTCTTTTAGGTGGCTTACCCCTGAATGAGCCTATTGTAGCTTATGCCTCCTTTGTCATGAATTCCGAAGATCAGATTCGACAGGTGATTCGGGATTATCAGGAAGGGAGAATGGGGAGATTATGAGTTATTTATAATGAGCGATTGTAGTTTCATATTTAATATTCAGGAATGATGGGGTTCCCCCGTGGTCATGTCGAGGAGGGCGTGATGCCATGTGTAACCATAATTCATTTGTAATAGCCCTATCGAGACATACCCGGGAAGGGGTTTCGTGTAATGCCCGTCTTTTCTCGATACGAGGCCTTGCTAACATCATTGAAATGCAAACAAACCTTCAGGCCTCGTACTCGAAATGACTATGTTACTTTAAATTTTCTGAAATAATGGGATTCCCCCGTGGTCATGTCGAGGAGGGCGTCAAGCCATTTGTAACCTTAATTCATTTGTAATAGCCC
>CANHCC010000090.1 GCA_947459115.1 Bacteroidota bacterium
ATTAGGAGGAATTGGTCCCGATAAGATAATGTCCAGGTTTTTGTATTCCGTTTCCTGAATTACCTCATCCAGTTCATTGATATGAGAGAGGTAGGTACTCATACCGCTTGAATTATTCAGGTGGAAGGATTTACCCAGCTTCGGCTTCCTCAAATCCATCTCCAGAATGATGACTTTTTTATTTAAAAGGGCAATTACTCCGGCGAGATTGATACTTGTAAAGGATTTCCCCTCACCGGAAATGGTGGAAGTGATACTGATTATTTTAGACGGATGATCTTGAACAATAAATTGTAGATTAGTTCTTATCGATCGTATGGATTCTGAGAGTGCAGATTTGGGGCTATCCACTGCCTGCATGACTGCAAAATCTTGTTTGGTTTTAATGGGAGATTCTTTAACAATTCCAATCAAGGGCAGGGCTGTATTTTTTTCTACATCCTCGGGCTCCATAACCGTATTATTGGTCACATCCAGGAATACGATGATGATCAGCGCAAGGATTAATGCATAGGTAATGGCCGTTGTATAGGTTTGGCGAGGCGATTCGGAAATAGATTGTGTCGGGATAAAGGCATAATCCAGAATACTTGCAGAGGAAACCTGAGCGGCATTCGTAATGGAAGTTTCCAAACGCTTTTCCTTCAGCATCGTTAAGACCTTCAAATTCATTTCATACTCTCGTTTAATATTGATGAGCATGCGTTGATTGGTTGGGATATTCTCCAGAACCCTTTGGTAGTTGGAAACATCGTTCCGGAGATTTTTCATCTTGTATAGTATCGTTTGTTTTTGATTGTTGATACTAATCAGGATTTCATTTTTTAATTCTGCAATTTGTCTGTCAATTTCTTTAAAAATAGGATTTCCAGGATTGTATTTCTGCCTTAAGGTCAGGTTCTCCATGGAAAGCTTATTTAAGAATTCCACCCGTGTATTCAGGAAAGGATTATTCCCATTACTATTCTCCAGCATGGTGATGGAGAATACTTTTCGCCCGGGTTCTTTTAATTGTTGAATAAGCGTATCGATTCCATTTAATTCTAATTGTAACAATGAAATTTCAGCTTCTCGATCCGTGAGTTTATCAATGCCTAATTTTTCACGGACTTCAATACTGGGAACTCCTAAATTTCGCTCTAACTTCTCCAGTTCATCTTCAGAATCCAACACCTTCTGGTTAATCTCCTCTGTTAATTGTTCAATAAAAGCCAATGACTGATTGGCAGATTGTTGTCTTTTTACAATATCTTTTTCTATATAAACTTCACATAAGGTATTAACCAAGTCTGCGGCAAATCTTGGGACCTTATCATTGTAAACGATGGATACCAGATTTTGATTTTTACCGGATTCTCCAACGGCAAGCCCCTCGTAAATCCGATTCGCCACATTTTCCATAAGATTAAACTTAAAGGAATAATTGGTGCCTGCCATAGGTGCCAATTGGCTAATTCTAAATCTATTACCTTCGTATTGAACAGGTAGCCCAAAAAATCCCTGAACGGTGGGGGTTTGGGTATCGCTTACTTTACTAATTGTGTAAGAATTTCCACTACCCGGTTTCAACGCAAATAATTGTTCATAGGGCAACATCATGGAATCTAAAGGTTCAACAATGAAAGGCGATTCCAGATATAACTCTACTTTTTTTACCCGGCCCTCCCGGTAATAGCTAATTTGTACGGGCAACCTGGAGAAAACGGTATCCAATAAGTTACGGCTTTTAAGGGTAACCAGCTCCGAATTGATGTTAAAAGAAGCGCGTTTTTTTGCCGCGTCACTCAAACTTGGAAGTGCTATATCCTGATTTTCAACTGTAAATTTAATTGAAGCACTGGTTTGATACATGGGCTCGGAATACCTTACCTTCCAGTAGGCATAACTCAAAAAAATAGCCAGAAATAATGCGAAAATGTACCATTTCCGGATACTTAGGGCAATATATTTAAAAATTATCCTAAGGAAAGGTAAGCCATCGTCTCTTTGTTCTGTAGGGTTCATGGATTAATTATTTTGAAGCCTAATACCAAATGAGTTGGAAATAATCAGAATTGTTCCTAAGAAATTCAGAACTGCAAACAATGCAATATAGGGTGTCAGAGCCTCAGAAACAAAACGAATTCCTTGAGGTTCGAGATAAACAAAATCTCCATTTTGCATGATGAGATCTTCTTCTCGAATTACTGCTAATTGGGACATATCCACAATGAGGATTTGAGGGTCTTTATAATCTCCCCTGATGATGCGAATATATTTTAGTTTGGTGAAATTGGGAACCCCACCTGCTTTCCCCAAGACCTCCAACAGATGGGTTCGTTCTTTATCCAAAGGAATAAAATAACTGCCTGTATTTGTTCCTCCTTCGCCTAAAACCATTACAAAAAGATTTGTGATTTCAACCTGAAACATGGGGTTTTTATAATATACACCATACACCTTCTCCAGTAATTTGGCAGCTTCAAGTCGGGTTAAGCCTTGCACATATACCTCACCAACAATTGGGAGTCTGATGTTGCCATTGGCGTCAACTAAGTAACCTTCTGATATACCCAAAACGCCCATCGCATCTGTAAGATCGGGATTTAATTGGGTCATTTTTATCCGGTTATCTGGTTGGATTCTGTGAAAATAAGGCTCCGTAATACTGTCTAAAGGTGCATTGTATCTGACAATCGGAGCCCCGTGTGTCTTAATTTTATTTGGCGTTTTGAGAAGAATAGGTTTATTCTTGTAACTACAACCTGACAAAACTAAAAGCCAAGCAAAAAGAGGGACAAAAAAAATTGAAAACTGTGATTTTCTCATAATAAAAGACGGGCAATATGATTTGCCCGTCCAATTAAAGTCATTCATAAACACCTGCTAGTTGAGCTAATTAAAAAATTAGTTTGAACTCAACCCTTCTCGCAAGGTAGAAACTGTTTTCATCATTTACATTTGATGGTGCTTCTTCCTCTCCTTCATGACGAATAAGCATACGATCGGCCGGGGTATTGAAGTAATACCGCATTGCCTGATATACTGCATTCGCGCGATTTTTTGCGAGTGTGACATTATAGGCATCTGTGTGCCGAGGGTCCGTATGCCCTATGATTTCAACCTTCACGGTGGGGAATGCTTTTAGCAATCTGGACAAATTATAGAGATTTTCATAGTATCTCTGTTTGATGATATATTTGTCCAAATCGAAATAGATGAAATCAATTGGCCATGCGGCTTTGAATTCATTAATTTGAGCTTCCAAATTAGCAACCCGAGGCTCTAGATTATCCAAACGACTGTTAATGTAAATATCATTATTGTTTAGGATATTCAGTGCTTGATAGATGGAGTCTAAATCAGGTAAGATACTATCAATTCGCTCAGCCAATTTAAGATCCTCTGCGTAGAGTGAATCAATCATTCTGTCCACACGAAGTTCCCGTGGCATCCATTCAACATGCTCAGTTTCTCTGTGAATGCGTTTACCAAACTTTATAGATAACCCAACGGTGAACATGAAATACATGTCACTTTTAATTCTGTTATTATACCAAAGGTCCCTTCTAACAACAGATTTATTCGGGTCTCTAAAGGTGTTTGCAACATGTGCATCGATAGAATCGGTTCTACTGTAGATGAGCTCCGTACATAAGTTAAGATCGAGCCTTTGTGTTAGGTATAGCTTTAATCCAAAGCCTAAGGGATAATTTAATGCCCATCTTTTAACTTGAGGAACAGCTGTTTCGGCAATGACATCCTTTCTGGCAACATTTTTGGCATTAAAGCGCATAGCAGCAATCCCGACCGTAAAGTAAGGCTGCACCCGGTGTGTGAGGTGAAAGACATCAAATAAGCTAGCAAAGTTTACGTGACCTCTAATTCCAAACTGGTAATAATCCGTCTTGAATGTTCTTGAATACGGATCTTTTTCAGAAGATCTCAGTCCTCCTGCAAAGCCGTTAACATTGAAGGTGATGATGTTTGACATGGAATAACGGATGTTCAAACCAGCAAGATAGCTTGCCTTGCTGCGCACATCCAGATATCCCTGAGACACACCCAACGCAGGTTCAAGAATAATACGCTTGTATGGCATTTGGCCAAATGCGACCAAAGGCGCCATTCCAAGTATGAACAGGAATAGGAAAAGTCTTTTTTGAATCATTTTATCCCTAATAAGGTATTTTCAATGGATGGTACCATTAACTACGAATGCAAAATAAACAATATTTTCTTGTATTATCCATAAAATCTCAAAAAAAGAAACAGCGGTATGCCCAAAGGATGTTGAGAAGATTGTGGATACCTGACTTCAAACTTCCTCTTAAATTCCTTATATGATTAAATTTTATTATTATTTAGGAATAAGATGATAGCTTTATGAGTTATAAGTTATTTAAAATCAAAACAATAAACAAATTTTGAGGTATTTGATGGGGGTTATGATAACTTTACTACAAATTTGAGGACAATCCAGAAGTTAAGTGCGAAAATATTTAAATGACGGTAATTTAGAGTATGGCGATTTGGAGGGATTTGACCCATTCAATTCAAAATCTTTTGAAGATTCAGCAGAACACCTTTTTAATTTGCAGCTACAGTCCTCCTTGGACTTAGCCCTTTTTTCGAAAAAGGCTCATGTGATTCAAAGCCCTTATCATTATTTTCCAGCCACTTTTTTTTCGGGGACTTCCGTTTATTTGTCTGCGTCTCCTCCAGAAATTGAATTTCGAAGCAGTGGGACAAGTAGCGTAAATACTGCTATCCACAAAGTGGCGGATATTTCCATTTACAAACAGTCTCTGATGAAGGGCTTTGAAACCGCATTTCCAGGAATTCAGGCAAAGCAGCCGGTTATATTGGCACTTTTGCCCTCTTATCTGGAACGCGGAGGCTCTTCCCTGGTATTTATGGTAAAAACCTGGATGGACTCATTTGGGGCAGAGGGAAGTAATTTTTTTTTAAATGATTTTTCTGCTTTGGAAAAAGCATTGACTGTAAATTTAAACTCTGACAGGCCCATTATTCTCATTGGCGTAACCTATGCATTGCTGGATTTTTTTCACGAATTTCCGGTTCGTTTAGCTCCCGAAACAATATTGATTGAGACGGGGGGAATGAAAGGACGAAAAACAGAAATGTTGAGGCAGGATGTTCATTCTGAATTAAAGCGTCAGACTGGGTTGAAGCACATTTCCTCAGAATACGGCATGACAGAACTATTGAGTCAGGCCTACAGCCATGAGGATGGGTTATTTACATGTCCCCCATGGATGCGTGTAGAAATCAGAGATTTAAATGACATTCATTTGTCTGTTCCTTTAGGTAAAACAGGCAGAATTTGCATAGTGGATCTGGCAAACAAGTGGTCTTGTGCATTCCTTGCAACCGGAGATGTTGGTCGCCTTCATTCAACAGGATATTTTGAAGTTATTGGTCGCGCGGATACATCGGGGAGCAGAGGCTGTAGCTTGATGTATAGTTTTTCGTAATATCCACATTTATAAATTGGCCAACAGGCCTGTTTTTCCTTGGATTCTCCTAATTTTGTGTTGTGATTTCCTTGTGCTCTACTTGTACATTCGTGAGAATTGTTTCGAATGATCGTGGTAGTAAGTTTTACAGATGTGGAAAAGGAGGAAAAGAAAGAGGCTTTATGAAATATCCGCCTCAACCTGTTTTAGCCTGTCCCGGATATTCATTAGAAAATTGTACTATGTCTTCAAACCATTCTGCCATAAAAAACCTCATCATAGATTTGGGTGGTGTATTGTATGCAATCGATTATGCAATCATAGAACATGGGATGAAGTCCCTCCAGGACCCCAAGGATACGAATGTCATCCGATATTCAAAAAGTTACCAGGACGAGCTTTTCACCCTATTTGAAATAGGTAGTATCACGCCCCAGGCTTTTTATGAAGGGATGAAAGAAAAATTTCACCTTCAGGCAAGTCAGGAAGCGTTTGAAGCAGTTTGGAATTCCATGTTGTTGGGATTAATCAATGGAAGATTAGAGCTTATTAAAGATTTAGCCAATCACTATCGGTTATTTCTATTATCCAATACAAACCTGGTGCATTATACCTATCTGCTTCCGGAATGTGAAGCTATGTTCCATGCGTTTGAAAAATGTTATCTATCCTTTGAGATGGGTTTGAGAAAGCCATCCGCTGAGATTTTTCAAACCGTATTAAAGGAAAATCAATTGTTGCCTGAGGAAACCTTATTTATTGAAGATTCTCCTCAACATATCACAACGGCCCAATCACTAGGTATTCATACATTATATGTAACGGATGATGCGTGGCCAGATCAACTAAAACACCTTTTAACTTAATCTCCTCCGTTTATGCCATTAGATACCAGTATTAAGTCTGTATTGATAATCGGAAGTGGTCCAATTATTATTGGTCAGGCCTGCGAGTTTGATTATTCGGGTTCACAAGCATCGAGATCATTAAGACAGGAGGGGATAGAGGTGTCTTTGATTAATTCTAATCCGGCAACCATAATGACCGATCCGGTTACTGCCGATCATGTGTATCTCTTGCCATTAAATATGGCTTCGATAATTAAGATTTTAGAAGCGCGAAAAATTGATGCTGTACTTCCAACAATGGGGGGACAAACTGCCTTGAATTTGTGCATTGAATGCGAGAAGGCAGGGATATGGAAAAAATATGGAGTGAGGTTGATTGGCGTAGATATTCAAGCAATTCACAGGGCAGAGGACAGGGAAATCTTCCGTCAACTCATGGTAGAGATTGGCTTGGATGTTCCGCGGTCTCAAATAGCGACTTCCTTTTTAGAAGGAAAAGAAATTGCTCAGAAAATTGGATTTCCACTTGTCATTCGGCCTTCCTTCACGCTTGGTGGGACAGGGGGCGGCTTTGTTCATAAAAAGGAAGAGTTTGATGTGATGCTTACACGCGGGCTGCATGCCAGTCCTACCCATGAAGTGTTGATTGAGGAGAGTATCGCCGGATGGAAAGAATATGAGTTGGAATTACTGAGAGACAATGTAGGCAATATTGTGGTTATTTGTTCCATTGAGAACTTTGACCCTATGGGCATTCATACAGGAGATTCCATTACGGTTGCACCCACTATGACTTTGTCAGATACGGAATATCAGGTCATGCGGAATGCGGCATTTAAAGTTATGAATGCCCTGGGAAATTTTGCCGGGGGCTGTAATGTGCAATTTGCCATTGATCCTGCAACGGGCCGGATGATTGTGATTGAAATTAATCCCCGCGTTTCCCGATCTTCCGCACTCGCCTCTAAAGCCACCGGATACCCGATTGCAAAAATTTCAGCCAAGTTGGCCGTTGGGTATAATTTGGATGAATTACAGAATCAAATTACCATGTCCACCTCGGCTTTTTTTGAGCCTACGCTGGATTATGTGATCGTTAAGATTCCAAGATGGAATTTTGATAAGTTCAAAGGAGCTGATAAGAGACTCGGGTTGATGATGAAATCCGTGGGTGAAGTAATGGCCATTGGCCGAACATTTAATGAGGCATTACAGAAAGCCTGTCAGTCTTTGGAGATTCGCAGACATGGATTGTCAGGAGATGGATTAGAATCGAATGACCGGGAAGAACTAATGGCAGGAATGGGCAGTGCCAGTTGGAATCGTGTGTTTCAGGTCAAAGATGCCCTTCACATGGGTGTGCCGTTTAAAACCGTTGAAAAGATTACTCGAATTGATAAATGGTTTTTAAACCGGGTTGTTGAGATTGATACCATCGAAAAGGCAGTGAAGGGTTATAAATTAGATGCCTTACCTGAACAGTTGTTTCGAGAGGCTAAATTGAATGGATTTTCGGACAATCAACTAGGCTGGTTATTGGATACGACAGAGGATGAAGTCAGAGCGCGTAGGTTAGCGTTAGGGATCAAACGGGTATTTAAAACAGTAGATACCTGCGCTGCGGAGTTTCAAGCTCAGACGCCTTATTTCTATTCCACTTTTGATGGGGAAAACGAATCACTTGTTTCAGATAAAAAGAAAATTATTGTATTAGGATCCGGGCCAAACCGAATTGGTCAGGGGATAGAATTTGATTATTGTTGTGTTCATGGGATCATGGCAGCGCGGGATTGTGGATATGAGGCCATCATGATTAATTGTAATCCTGAGACCGTTTCAACAGACTTTAATGTTGCGGATAAACTCTACTTTGAACCTTTATATTGGGAGCATGTTTTGGATATAATTGAACATGAAAAACCCGAAGGGGTGATTGTTCAGTTGGGTGGGCAAACCGCTCTGAAACTTGCAGAAAAATTAGAGGAGAAAGGGATTCGAATCATTGGAACAAGTTTTAAGTCTTTAGATATTGCGGAGGATAGAGGAAGTTTTTCAACCTTGCTAAAAGATCTGGGAATTCCCTATCCAAAGTTTGGGGTAGCTGAAACCGCAGAGGAAGCGTTAGAAGTCGCTCATGAGGTTGGCTATCCGGTATTGGTAAGACCTTCTTATGTATTGGGCGGGCAGGGGATGAAGATTGTAATTAATGATGAGGATCTAGAGGCGGCAGTTGTTTCTCTACTGAATGATTTGCCCGGCAATAAAGTATTAATTGATCATTTCTTAGACCGGGCTGTCGAGGCCGAAAGTGATGCCATTTGCGATGGCAAGGACTCTCAGATTCTCGGGATTATGGAGCATATTGAACCGGCCGGTATACATAGTGGAGACTCCTCAGCTGTGTTGCCTCCATTTGATTTAACAGAAGGAGTTATGGCGCAGATTGAATCCTATACGCATATTCTCGCCAAAGCCTTAGAGGTGAAGGGACTGATTAATATTCAATTTGCAATTAAGGATGAGAAAGTCTATGTGATTGAAGCCAATCCGAGAGCATCCCGGACCGTGCCTTTCATCGCTAAGGCATATGGTGAACCCTATGTGAATTGGGCTACAAAGGTGATGCTGGGTGCAAACAAGGTTAAAGATTTTGAATTCAAACCCAACCTGAAGGGATATGCTATTAAGATTCCGGTTTTTTCTTATTCGAAGTTTCCGGAAATAACCAAAGAATTAGGGCCTGAGATGAAGAGCACAGGAGAAGAAATCTTATTTATTGAAGATTTGCAGGATCCCTACTTTGTGAAGGCTTATAGTGAAAGAAGTATTTATTTGAGCAGATAATGATGGCGCAAGGATCCTTTGTTGTAAACAATCCTGCCTGGCGGGAGCGATTGGAGCCTTTGTTAAAGGGGCAGCATTTCATGCAGTTACTAGGCTTAAAATTGACTGTAATAGAGCCGGGCTATGTCGAGGCAGAGATGGAGATTCAATCTGTTCAGCGGCAGGCTTTAGGTTTTTTGCATGGAGGGGTGATGGCAACGATATGTGATATTGTTGCGGGTGTGGCGGCGTTTAATCTCATTCGATCCGATCAACATGTTGTAACCGGGGAAATCAAAATTTCTTATTTGAATCCTGGGGTAGGAGATAAGGTAAAGGCTATTGGTAGGGTTATCAAACAAGGCAGAATGATTTCGTTTTGCGAAGCGGATGTATATGTGGAAGGAAATGGCAACCTCGTGCATGTTGCCAGGGCGAGTACTTCGATGGTGATTATTGAGGAATCCGGGGCTATAAAGGGCTAATAGCTAAATTAGTTTTAATCATAACAGACCTGAGGTTGGTAGGTGGGAATGGCCGGAATAAAGGCAAACTCATCTTTGATGACTTTAGGGCGTTTTGGTGCCTGAGCCGAGAGGCATTAGTGTTTAATAATGCAAGCAGGCATAGCAATGATGTTTTCATAACAAAGGGGTTACGGGAATATGTAACCATAAAGATGACGATTGTTGGAGAAGTTAATTACAAATGAAAATTGTTCCTTGCAGCAGGGAAAAAATTTCATTTGTTTAAATTTTATAAAAATCAAGGGAGGCAATCAAAACAAATTTTGTGTGCAAGCGTATAGTACATGATTTATCTCTATTTTTGCTGCTGAATTCATGGCAGATATCCATCGAACATATCAACTTGACAAGAACCTAAGTCTAAAAAAGACAGTAAATAAAATCCAGTCTTTTATGATGGTTGTCGTTTTTTTGGTTTCTGTTTCCCTAACTCAGTGGGTCTATTCCAGTACTCATGGATTACACAAAAATGGTTCAGGAATTAAAACGGATAAAGTTCATGATACCCCCGCCTTCCCGTTAAGCCCAGAGCCAATAAATTCGGAAGAAACCACAGACGGAGAGACCTTCGAATCCCTTGAGATTTCAGACGATGATATTGATTTGTCGTCCTTTTTGCACTTTCTCTACCAGAAACTTGGAGAAAGAAATTTTTCTAAAATAGTTGATCAGACTTCGGGAATTCGTTGTACAGTTCCCTTTTTTATTCTATTTCATTCCTGGAAGGGATTTTTGAATTGAAATGATGTAGAATCCGGTTCAGGCATGCTTGAACTGGATTATTATTTCCGGCATGTACCGGACCAATCTTTATCATTTTAA
>CANHCC010000091.1 GCA_947459115.1 Bacteroidota bacterium
CATTAGACGATGGAATTTTGACCGATGGTCTGGGCCGCCGGGTGGATTTCCGGAATACCATCATTATTATGACTTCCAATATCGGTGCCAGGGAGATAAAAGAATTTGGCTCCGGCGTAGGATTTGCAACCGCCGGTAAGGTGGCCAAATCTTATGATACGATGAAGAGCACGCTGGAATCAGCACTTCGGAAAGTCTTCCGCCCGGAATTTTTGAATCGTATAGATGATATTATCATCTTCAATGCCTTGGAGAAAGATCATATTTACAGGATTATTGATTTGTCTTTGGACAAAGTCTTTAACCGTATTCGGGAGATGGGCTTTGAGATAAAGATTACGGATAAGGCTAAATCATTTATAGCGGATAAGGGCTATGATCAGCAGTTTGGTGCCCGGCCTTTGAATCGTGCCATTCAGAAATACCTGGAAGATCCCGTTGCAGATGAAATTCTTAAAGGCGATTTAAAAGAAGGAGAAGTCCT
Organism: Bacteroidota bacterium; assembly: GCA_947459115.1. GTDB lineage: Bacteria > Bacteroidota > Bacteroidia > J057 > RFSG01 > CANHCC01. Next base: position 485 of record CANHCC010000091.1, read on the forward strand.
TGAGGTGGATTACAAAGAAGAGGAGGAAAAAATTGTAGTGGTCAGGCAAGTTAAAAAGGCGGGGGGTAAGAAAAAGCCCTCTCCCGGTGGGAATAGTTAACAAAACAAAAGAGACGCTTTAGCGTCTTTTTTGTTTTATGGAACAACCGTTTTATGACTGCCCGGAGGATGCTTTCCATAACGCGGGAAAATACCGGAAGAGCCAATAAAGAATGCTGATAAGTCCGAGGGAAAAGAATAGAATCGACCAGGAAAGGATGTCCAGTTGGTAAAACTCATTTGACATCCAGATAGAGTTGGCTATAATCCAGAACGAAATGCTCATATTCGGCATAAATTCCGGCTGAATGTTTCTGCTTTTCCAGGTTAGGTAGAGGGATAAAAGTAAAGTGGGGACTATCATCATAATCCCTAAAGGTTTCCAAACCAAGGCCCAGCAGGCATCTTTAATGAGCCAAAGGGGAATGTGGAGATTTTCTAATAAGCGTACGCGTGCCATATTTTGAGCGGACATTCAGGTACCCAAATTAAGCGATTTATGGTATTTTGGTAGGAAGTATTTATGAATTAAACGCAAAAAGCCGGAGGATGACCTCCGGCTTTTTGTTTGATGTTGCAGCCTGAATTACTTACCAGTAGCAGGAGCTTCAGTAGCAGCAGCTGTAGTGTCAGCAGCAGCAGCAGCAGCAGCGGCAGCATTTTCAGCTTCCATAGCTTGCATCATAGAATCAGCGATTCTTTGAGCTTCAGCTTCAGCTTTAGCTTTCTCTTCAGCAGAGGGACCGCAGGCTACGAAAAGACCACCGGCCAACAGGCAAAGGGCAAATACTTTTTTCATGTGTGTAAGTGATTAAAATGAAAGCACAAAATTAGGAAACTTTTTTTAATCTCCAAATGCCTGATATTCCATTGATTCCGAAAATGCCACAAAATCCATGTCCGGATAGGTTTTCCACACCTTTTCGAGGTTGAAAAATCTGTTATCGTTTTCTAAGAATTTTCTTTCCCAGAATTCAGAAGGGGGTTCAATACCCTGAGCGGCCGCTATTTCAGCAATTTTTCCCCAAGAGTGGTTTTGACCGTCGCTCAGATTGAACACTTCGCCCGTAATGGGCTTCTTAAGCCAAAGCCCGACAAATTTTCCAATATCTTGAATATGAATCAAATTCAGTTGCTTTTGCGGAGCTGCCAGCTTGGATTTTAGTAACCAGGAAATCGGGTCTCTGCCAGGGCCATAGATGCCAGACAGGCGAAGCAGAGTTCCGCCGGCTTTGACAAATCGATCTTCCGCCATTTTTCTTGGATGATCAGAAATTACATCTGAGGACTCAGTAATTTCCCCAACGCCACTATAACTACCGGTTGTTCCCAATAAAAGTCGGTAAGGCACAGTTTCTTCTAAAAGCGTCCAGAAGTCCGGGTGAACAGCTTCGGGAGGGAAAGTGATAATGGCAAAAGCGGGGGCATTATTTTGCCAAAGAATTTTCAGGTTATGAACCTCCTCGCTTTTTTCAGCGTTGAAAATGTGGGATTGATTAAGTTGTGTTCTTCTTGAATACCCTTCGACCTGAACGGATTCGGACGAAAGCATTTCAATTAAGTATCGACCTGTGTATCCCAATCCAAAGAGTGCTATTTTTGTCATGATGCAAGTTAATAAAACAACCCTGGTAATTGGAGCCTCCTCAAATCCGGAGCGATATTCCTATAAAGCGATACAAATGCTTCAGCAGGCAGGGCACTCAATCAAGGCAATTGGTTTAAAATCAGAAATGGTATTGGGGGTGCAGGTTCAAAAAGAATTTGATTTTTCGCCTGGAGAGATTCACACCATTACGCTCTATATGAATCCCACTCGACAGTCAGAAATTATCACGACTCTGCTTGCCCTTAATCCAAAGAGAATTATATTTAACCCCGGAACAGAAAATGAACCGTTTATGCAGGCTGCCAAAGATCAGGGAATTGATGCCCTGGAGGCTTGCACCCTCGTGATGCTTTCAACCGGACAATTTTAATCGAACACCTATGAGTTTTGATACACCTTCAAATTCCTATACAACAGCGGGTATCACCGTAACGGTGAAAACTGATTTTATACCTGCTCAGTCCTCTCACCAAAATAGTTTATATAGTTTTGCCTATCAAATCACCATTCAAAATCATTCGGATTTTACGGTTAAATTGCTTCGAAGGAAATGGGTGATTTTGGATGCATATGGTGATCAAAGAATTGTAGAAGGAGAGGGTGTGGTTGGTCAACAGCCGGTGATTGCGCCCGGAGAAACCTTTACCTATCAAAGCGGATCACAGTTTAAAACGCCGTTTGGAAAGATGGGGGGATTTTATACCATGCTCAGGTTATTGGATAGTGAAGCATTTGAAGTAAAAATCCCGGATTTTATTTTAGAGAATCCTGCTGTATTAAATTAAATCCAAAATTATGACCACCTCAACTGTTCTTTATATTGGCAATCTGCGCACAGAAGCAAAGCACACGCGATCAGGCAATAGCATTCTTACCGACGCCCCAATAGACAACCATGGCAGAGGCGAAGCTTTTTCTCCGTCGGATTTATTGGCTACTTCATTGCTATCTTGTATGATGACCGTGATGGGGATATTAGCCGATCGAAAAGGTTGGATGTTGGAAGGCATGCAGGGAAATGTAATCAAACAAATGGGTGATGAACCAAGACGCGTTGCCGGAATCGAAATTGAAGTTAAAATACCCTTAAGAAATCTAACAGATAAAGACCAGGAGATGCTCATACATACAGCTAAAACCTGCCCTGTTGCATTGAGCCTCCATCCGGATATTCGACAGGATATACGGATTATATTCGTGCCCTAAACCAACTGCTGATTTTAATTTTTGTTTAAACAGTTGCTTGCCAACGGATGATTTTTCGTGTCGCAAGGCATCCATAAATAAATTTATTTATAATTGGGTGTTCTATTGAAAATTTTTATTTTTACCCCGGGTTAATAATCACATGAAACCGGCAGTTATTATATCCCTGATATTTCAATTTGTAATATTATTGGGTCAAACGACTGATAAAAAGGAAGAAGATCCACGAATTGTAATCGTAAAAGAATCGCTTAACCATTCTTCAACTACCGGTAAATTAAATAAGATTGTTCACCGGTATAATTTTAAAGGCACTTTAGAATATCAACTATCTTGGAAAAAGGGAGGTCATTTGTTATATTGCCGTAATGTGTTCTCAGACTCCAAAGATCATGTCTTCTTGTCTAGATTTCAGAAACAATTAATGAAAGAAAAGGCTCGTGTGAAAATTAATAAAGAAGAAAAATTAAAGTTTACACACACCTTCAAGTTTTAATTTTTTAACCAATTATCAACCAATATGAAACAGTTCATTTTCAAGACCCTTCAAAGCCTTGTGGTGTCGGCTTTGGTAGGCATTTTCTTTTTCACCAATCTAATTGCTAAAACAGGAGGGCCTGAGGAGTTTCCTTTGACATGGGAAATTAAGTCCCCATTCGAAGCAGGGGAAGGCTCCTGCGTGAGTCCTGATGGAAAATTTGTGCTGGTTGCAGACGATAAAGGGGCCTCTTTACATCAAGGCTCAGACGGCAAGTTAATTTGGTCCAATAAATTTAAGGATATAAGCAGTGTAGGGTTTTCTAAATCAGAGTTAGCTGTGCCTAACTGGGAAGCAGATATATTGTTTCTTTTTGATAAAAAAGCCATGGGTAAAGATAAGTTGATGGTACTGAAATTGTCTACCGGTAAAGAACTATGGAGCTCAGAAGAATATTCTTTGTTATCAGCCGGAGAGTCCATCTTAAAGGGAGATATTGAGGATATGGTTGTATATTTTAAACAACTGGATGCATTTGCAATTTCTCAGAAAAGCTCCTTGCGAATGGTAGAAGCTCAAACCGGTAAATTACTTTGGGAAACGAGTCGGATTACCGGATCGGTTGGGCGTTCGTATTACGACGCAAGTTCCGGAGATATCGTTTTAATGAATTTTAAACCAACGGGTTTAGGTCAATTATTTTCGGGATTTAAAAATCAATTAATGCGAATAAATGCTAAAACCGGAGAGGTTAAATGGGATGTTGTCTATAGAGGAACGTTACAAAAGAAGCTTTTGACTCGTGAGATATTAGCGGATCTTCGCGTGGAAGGAGATCATGTGCTGCTTCGTATGGGCGGGCTTCAGGTTTTTAATTTTTCAGATGGTAAATCTCTTTGGGGCGCACAGTGTGAAGAAGTACTGGATGAAGTAAGACCTCCTGTCAGAGGGCGTGTTTTGGCTGCCGGGATTTATGGTGCCATTTCAGAACCACTTTATGATGGTAAATATGTTTATATTTTGGCAAATGTCGAAGGGATGGCCACCAATGATCGTAGAAAAACGATTAGTAAATACGAAGTTAATACCGGTAAATTAATTTGGACCAGTGAGAAATTTGTAGGTCGTGCAGTCCCTGCTTTGATGCTGGTAGAAGGTAAAATTATTTGCCAGATAGGCGGATTTATAAATTATCAGGCAATCTCCAGAGAAACCATTCGTAATCAGGATGGATCCATAAATGTGGTAACCTATAGAACAAATAGTTATACCTGGATTGGTCCATTTGGTGTAAAAGCAATTGATGCTGAAACAGGGGCTTTATCCTGGTCTTCGGAACGCTTTGATAAAAAACGTATCACTGAAATTACCACCGATGGTAAGCGTTTATTTGTTGCAGGTGGGGATGAATTCTATGCATTTGAAGCCAAAACAGGAGACCTGGTATTTAATCAGGATCACACTAAACAAAAAGTTGGTAAGCCTCTATATAATTTTGATGGCGGCGACAAGACGGTTATTGTGAGCGACAAAGGATTAGCCGCTTATTCAAAGAAAGATGGATCTGTTTTGTATGCGACAGATAAAGTTAAGCAGGTAGATTCCTATTTTAAACGCGGCAGCAATTTCTTTTTGGAGAATACCAAAGAACAGGCAATTGGTATCGATTTAACCAATGGAAATATTAAAGGAATAACCGAGAAGGCCAAGAAGGGATTTGTAGATTATACGGATGACGGAGAGTTTATTTTTACTTTTGAGAAAATGGAAATTCAGAAGTATAAAACCAATAAATAATCTGAGATAAAAAAACAAAGGCTGTAAACACAGCCTTTGTTTTTTTATGGAGTTTCACAAATGCTAATCATGAAGTTCAATAGTCTTTAATTTGATGGAGGCGATTGGAATAGTAAATTTATTTACATAAATCTTACACTGCATTTTATCACCATAGGTTTTATATTTAAAACTTTAAGTTTTCGTGCTGTTTCCTCTCAGGCTATTGGCTACTACACTTACACTTGATAATGCCATGGCCGCTCCGGCCAACATAGGTCCGGGTTGGTATTCCCAAATTGGATATAGTGCCCCCGCCGCTATGGGAATTGCAATAATATTATAAGCAAAAGCCCAGAATAAATTCTGTCGAATGACGGACATAATCTGTTGAGATAATTCGATAGCTCTGTCAATTTTTTGAATATCTCCTTTGAGCAAGGTTATCTGTGCGGCTTCCAATGCAACATCACTTCCATTACCCATAGCCATACTCACGGTTGCCGTGGCCAATGCGGGACTGTCATTAATGCCATCTCCTACCATCAGGCATCTCGTTCCTTGGCCTTCGAGTTGACGAATGTATGCCGCCTTTTCTTCAGGCAACATATTACCGTAAAAATGTTTAATTCCACATGCATTTGCAATCCTTGAAACAGCGTGGGTATGATCGCCACTTAACAAATGAACGACAAGGTTTTTTTTCTGAAGGCGTCTGACAACTTCCTTAGAAAAAGGTTTTAATGGATCGGTGAAGGCAAAGATACCTTCAAGCGCATCTCCAACCGAAAATCCAATCAGGCTGTGTCCATGATGGGCCCATGCTTGGAGCTTATCCAAACATTGTTCGGGGGTTTTTATGCCCAGTTCCGAAAACCAGCTTAGGCTTCCTGCGCGAATGACTTCACCCTTGAAATATCCCTGAATTCCTTTTCCCGGTATGGTTTCAATAGCATATAGTTCTATTGGTTTCTGATCCGGAAAGGCTCTAACTGCCGCTTGTGCCAATGGGTGAGATGACAGGCTTTCCAAAGCAATAAAACCGGAAAGCCACTCGGATGATACTATATGATATGCTTCGAGTTGGGGTTTTCCTTCGGTAAGGGTACCGGTTTTATCCAGGACAACCGCATTTATTTTTTCCGCTAATTCCAAACAGGAAGCATCTTTTATGAGAATGCCTTCAGAGGCGGCTTTTCCCATGCCGGCCATGAGGGCTGTGGGCGTAGCCAGACCTAAGGCGCAGGGACATGCTACCACTAAGACCGTAAGAAAGGCTTGAAGCCCATGTTTCAACCCCTCTACGGGATGAAAAATCCACCATAGAAAAAAGGTGAGGAAAGCAACACTTAGAACGGTTGGTACAAAAATTCTAGCAATGCTGTCTGCTAGTTTTTGAACCGGAGGTTTACTTCCCTGAGCGGCTTGCACAGACTGAATGATGCGGGTCAGCAGGGTATCATTTCCGGTTTTGGTGGCTTCATAGTGCAGCGTTCCCTCTCCATTTATGGTGCCTGCCCATACTTCAGAGCCTGGTCCTTTTGCTGCCGGAATGGGTTCTCCGGTCATGGCACTTTCGTTTACATAACTTTCCCCTTGCAGGACTTTGCCATCTACTGCAAAGGCTTCTCCTGTTTTTGCCAGTAATATATCACCGGGAATGACCAGGTCTGTTGGCAGGTTTTCAAATTGGCCATCTGCTGTCATGCGGGTTACTTCCTTAACCTTCATACGCAGGAGTTTTTGTATGGCGCTACCGGTCTTGCGCTTGGCTCTTTCCTCTAATAGTTTCCCCAATAGAATAAAGCTGATTACGACAGAGGCGGCTTCAAAATAGAGAGGGGGATGCTCAGCGTTTGGAAAGACGCCGGGGATGAATAAAGCTACTATAGAAAAGAGATAGGCCGTCGAGGTACTCATCGAGACCAAAGTGTCCATATTTGCGCTTTTATGTCGAAGCTGTTTTAGTGCAGTTAGGTGGAAGCGTTTGCCATAAAACCAGACGACAGGCGTACTGAGTATCCATGCGAGATACCAGCCCGTTTGCCAGTGCATGAAAAACATCCCCAGTATAAAAACCGGCAGGGAAAGGACAAGGGAAAAGATGGTATCTTTTTTTAGTATCTCCCAGGATTTTTGCCTTTGCCTTTCGGTTTCTTGAGCGGCTTCATTTTCAGATACAGTAAGAAGATCGTATCCCAAATCCAGGAGAGCCTTTTTCAATATTTCGGGCTGAATAAGCCCGGGATCATACGCCACTCTGGCCATCTGCGATGCATAATTGACCTCAGCCTTTTGAACACCCGGAAGTGCTTTCAGTATGTCTTCCACACTCAAGGCACAGGCGGCACAACTCATTTGAAGCACCGGGAAAATACGAATCACAGTTTTTTCTGAACTTTCCATAGATCAAATATACAGGGTTGGTAACCAAACGGTCGTTAGTAAGCAACGGAATACCCTAATGCTTTAAACCCGGCTTGCATCTCCGGAAATAACTGATCCAAACGCTTATGTAAGCCAACTTCGTAGGGCATCATTACCTCGTGAAACCGTTCGGGGTGTATCGTTTCCAACGAAATAATACCCGTACGCTTGATGGTTCGATTCAGTGCATACAAAAAGCCTTCCTCTTCGCGATAGGCATGCAGATACTGCCGATCCCGAAACACTTCTAAATGATTTACTAATGCGTCAAAGGGTTTCCCCGAAAATTGCCCCAGATATTGAGCAGATTGTTTAAAGTCCGTTTCGTGAAAATGCTTGTAAAACTCTTCGGCTAAATTCACCTCACTCATTTGTATTACCCTATCCAAATAAAACTCTACAAAAACATGGGTCAGAAAAAAATATCTTTGATTAGGATTTTGATCGAAAAGGGTATGAAGAAAAGGAAGGATAAATTCTCTCTCTCTTTGGAAAAATACAGAATCATGAAATACCCGGTCGGTATAAAAATGGTGAAGCACGCCTTTTAGAAGCCAATATTCCTCTGCTTCGTGTCCTTCAAACGCATGATTCATTAATTGACGATAAGGCACTCTTAAATGACGCCCGGCCAGAGGGAGTAAATCAGGTATGGCCACGCCAAGTGTGAAGTAGGACGAGGGTCCTTTCCGGTCAAAGGCGTAATGGGTAATGAAGTTCATAACCTCATCTTAACGAAGGCCATTTTTTTAAGTTTTGTCATCAGACCAATCTTGCGATTGTCTGAATCAAAAGGGGGATGTAAAATTTTTGAAAAGGGGCAACTCTTTATCTTTATCTGAAATCAGAGCGGTTTCCACCTGCCAGTCTATCCCCAAATCCGGGTCGTTCCATAAGATACCGCCCTCAGAGGCTTTATCGTACACATTGGTGCATTTATAATGAAACAAAGCGATTTCAGATAAAACCGAAAAGCCATGGGCAAATCCGGAAGGGACATATACAAAACCGGGGTCTTCATCAGATAAGAGAAAACTTCTGCTCTCTCCATAAGTTGGGGAGTTTTTGCGAATGTCCACAACGACATCCAGTACGGTACCCACCAAAGCCGTTACCAGTTTACCCTGGTCGAATGGAGGTGCTTGAAAATGTAATCCTCTGACAATCCCTTTGGAAGATTTGGATAGATTGTCTTGCAGGAATTGCACCGGAAGCCCAAGTTTTTCAAAGGTATCGGAACGGAAGGTTTCCATAAAAAAACCTCTGGGATCCCTAAACACGCGCGGTTTTACAACCACCAGACCCTCAATGCCTGTTTCCTCAATGGAAAAGTTCATGCTGATTACGGAAGTATTCTATCGTTTTTTTCAGACCTTCTTCCCGCTCAACTTTAGGTTCCCATCCCAACAATTGTCTGGCCCGGGTGATATCGGGTTGTCTTACTTTTGGATCGTCTTCAGGAAGCGGTTCAAAAATAATTTTACTTTTTGTATCAATATGTTTGAGAACCTCTTGTGCAAATTGAAGGATGGTAATCTCAGAGGGGTTGCCAATATTAACCGGCTCAGTTACATCCGACATTAACAGGCGGTAAATCCCTTCTACCAGATCACTTACAAAACAAAAAGATCGGGTTTGGCTACCATCTCCGTACACAGTCAGATCTTCACCTCTTAAGGCTTGCCCAACGAAAGCAGGCAAGGCACGGCCATCATCCAGACGCATTCTAGGGCCATAAGTGTTAAAGATACGGATGATGCGGGTTTCTACCCCATGATAGCGATGATACGCCATAGTCATGGCCTCCATAAACCGCTTGGCCTCGTCATAAACGCCCCGGTATCCAATGGGGTTTACATTTCCCCAATAACTTTCTTGCTGGGGATGCACCAAAGGATCTCCGTATACCTCTGAAGTACTGGCAATGAGGACCCTTGCTTTTTTGGCTCTGGCAAGACCAAGGATTTTATGAGTTCCCAAAGACCCGACTTTCAGGGTTTGAATGGGAAGTTTCAGATAATCTTTTGGACTTGCGGGAGAGGCAAAATGCAGGATATAATCCAAATCACCACTTACATGGGTGTATTCTGAAACATCGTGTTTTACAAACTGAAACTGATCATTTCCGAAGAGATGTTCAATGTTTCGGATGTTTCCTGTTAGAAGGTTATCCATCCCGATAACCTTAAATCCTTCATGGATGAAGCGGTCACATAAGTGAGAGCCTAAGAAACCGGCTGCGCCAGTAACAAGTACGGTACCTGCCATAATTATTCAGTAATAGTTTTCCGGCCCATGGAAGCGTAGTAGAATCCTTTTCCTTTCAGGTCTTC
>CANHCC010000092.1 GCA_947459115.1 Bacteroidota bacterium
ACATTTAATAATTATAAAAGGCAGGTTTCACCCTGCCTTTTATGTTTTTGCTTGGTGCAAGCTTCCGCTTGGTGCAAGCATCCGCTTGGTGCAAGCTTCCGCTTTGTGCAAGCTCCCGCTTGGTGCAAGCCCCCGCTTGGTGCAAGCTCCTGCTTGGTGCAAGCCCCCGCTTGGTGCAAGCTCCCGCTTGGTGCAAGCCCCCGCTTGGTGCAAGCTTCCGCTTGGTGCAAGCTTCCGCTTGGTGCAAGCCAACTGCAATTTTTAATTGTATCCCTGCACGAAAGCAGTCTGGAATTTTAGGGAAGAAGATTTTCCACCCTCCCGGAGCAGGACGCATTTTCAGGGCTTAGGGCGTTTCGCCCAACTTAACAGATGCTCGTCTGCCAATATACCATCAGGTTTAGCGTGATGGGAAGTTTTTAATGTGGGATAGCGAGCACTTATATCTTATTGTGCAGGCTTATGCGCCCTCTTATTAAGTGATGTCCTATTCTTTTTCCAGCTTTTTTTGCTGAATCCATGCCATGATTTTCTGAGCCTTAGCTTCCCCTGTGATTTTAATAATTTCTTCTTCCGGCGCCTGAATTAATTTGGACGCAGATCTAAAGTGGGTTAAGAGCCTTTGCGCAAATATTTTACCGATTCCCTCGATTTCTGTTAATTCTGTTTTGAGTGTTCCTGTGCTGCGCTTTTTTCGATGAAAGGTGATGGCTGTTTTGTGTGCCTCGTTTCTCAAATGTTGTAAGAGCTTTAAGGATGGGCTTTTCTTGCTGATATGTACCGGCACGGAATCATTTTTATAATAGATTTCCTCAAGTCTTTTGGCAATACCAACGATAGGCAGAGTCTCCCCCAGACCTAATTCTTCTAATGCTTCGCAGGCAGAGGATAATTGTCCTTTTCCGCCATCTACTACAACAAGGTCAGGAAGGGGTAGGCCTTCCGCCAATAATCTGGAATATCGTCTGGTGACGATTTCTTTCATGGACGCAAAGTCATTGATTCCTTCTACCGTTTTAATGTTGAAAGTTCGGTATTCTCTGCGTGCGGGTTTTCCATCCTTAAAAACCACCATAGAGGCAACCGGAAAGCTGCCTTGAAAATTGGAGTTGTCAAAACATTCGATATGCCGGGGGGGCTTTTTCATGTTCAGATCTTTTTGCAGCAGATCAATTACCTCCGGATATTCTCGTTTAATTTTAGCATCTGATTGTAAGGTTTTTTCTCTCAGAAGGGAGATACAGTTTTTCTCCGATAATTGCACCAGTCTGTGTTTATCACCTCTTAGAGGGACTAGGGTTTTGAAGGGGAATTCCTCTCCGGTTTGTACGGGAATATTGGTTAATACCTCTGAATAAAAATCCTCATTTTCTGCTGCAAGTTTACTGATGGCGGCAATCAAGACCTCCTCTTCTTCCTGAAAGTTCTTTTTTCTGACATCGAATGCATGCGTTTGAACAATGATGCCATTTAGAATTCTGAAATGGTTAATGACGGAAAGGTCTTCCAAACTTTTAATGGTTACTACCTCCAGTTGAGAAATGGTTTCTGATACAACCGTTGCTTTCTCTTTATAGCGTTCAATGAATTGGATTTTTTCTTTGATGTCCTGGGCTAATTCAAATTGAAGTAGTTCAGCTGCTTCCATCATTGCTTGTTTTAAATAGGAAATAAGACCTGAATAATTTCCTTTTAATATTTGCCTGATGGCTTCAATGTCGTTCAGGTATGTGCTTTCATTTTGTTCGCCGATACAAGGTCCTTTACAGTTGCCAATATGATATTCCAGGCAAACTCTGAATTTGCCTGCTTCTATGTTTTTTTGAGATAGAGCGAGGTTACAAGTTCGGAGTTTGAAATTCTTTCGGATAAAATCCAGGATAGAATTCATTGCCCTGACATTAGGATAGGGTCCGAAATACGAAGAACCATCTTTCTCTTTATTTCGGGTTGGAAAAACCCGGGGAAATCGTTCTTGCTTAATACAGATATAAGGGTAAGTTTTTCCATCTTTCAGACTGACATTATATTTTGGCTGATACTGTTTGATCAGGCTGTTTTCCAGAATTAATGCTTCTCGTTCTGTATTGGTGATGGTGTAATGTATATTTCGAATTCTTGATACCAGTATTCTGGTTTTATGGTCGTCCTGATGTTTGGTAAAATAGGAGTTCACCCGTTTCTTCAGGTTCTTTGCCTTACCGACATAAATAATTCTATTTTTTTCGTCCAGGTATTTATAGATACCCGGTTCTTCAGGCATACTGAGTCGTAACTCTTTTAAGCACTCTTCCCAAGACTCCATCTGTTGCCTAATTATACCTGTATAAAATTTATTTGCCCTTAAGAGCCCTTAGTCAAAATCCACACTGCTTTGCCTGGATTCCTCACCGGTTTCATATTGACCTTGTTGAATACGATATTTTCTACAATCGAGTTCTATGTTAAAAGATTTAGGTCTTTCAAAGGGATCTTTAGGGAGATTGATACTTTCATCGGCATACACCTTCTGCATATACAAACCCCAAATCGGAAGTGCCATGTTCGCACCTTGTCCATAAGTAATAGACCGGAAGTGCACACTTCTGTCAGCACATCCTACCCAAACGCCGGAGACCAATTTGGGAGAGATGCCCATGAACCATCCATCTGAATGATTCTGTGTGGTTCCGGTTTTACCACCAATGTCATACGGGATTCCATAACGAAACCTTAGACGACCAGCGGTACCGCCCGGTTCATTCACCCCTCCTTTGAGCATATCTACCATCAGATAAGCAGTTTCTTCACTAATGGCCTCTCTTGAAACACCTTTAAATTCTTCTATGATTTTGCCATGTTTGTCTTCAATCCGGGTGATATAAATCGGTTCATTCCATCGTCCTTTATTGGCGATGGTAGAATAGGCTCCGGTGAGTTCAAGCACACTCAGGTCGGTGGTTCCCAGACATAAAGAATAAACGGCTTCAAGAGGCGATTCTATTCCCATTTTGTGGGCATAATCTACAACTACTTCAGGTCCGATTTGTTTGATGATTTGTGCGGTTATGAGATTGACCGAGGTGGCGAGGGCTCTTCTTAGGGTTAATTTTCCTCCGAATTTTCCGTCGGCATTTTTAGGCGACCAAAGAAGAGAGCCATCTTCCCTATAAAAATATACGGGTTGATTCAGCATTTCATCACAGGGAGAAAAGCCATTGTCAAAGGCTGCGGTATAAACAAAAGGTTTGAAGGTAGATCCTACTTGTCTTTTTCCTTGTTTAACATGGTCATACTGAAAGAAGTTATGGTCAATTCCGCCGACCCAGGCTTTGATGTGTCCGTTGGTGGGGTCTATTGAAACAAACCCTGTTTCTAAAAACTTGTTGTAGTAAGCCAATGAATCCCATGGGGACATAATCGTATCTTTATGAGAGCGTTTTCCTTTTTCCCAAACAAAGATTTCCATTTCGATAGGTTGCTTGAATTCTCGGCGGATTTCAGCATCAGATTTTCCAACGACATGTTTTGCATGAAGGTATCTATGAGATTGCTTCATGGCTCTGGTCAGAATGGAGGGATCTTTCTTCCAAGGTTCTTTACCTTTAAGATGGGTATCAAATAAAACCTGAAGTTCAGATAAGTGTTCTGCAACTGCTTGTTCGGCGTAGCGCTGCATGCGTGAATCAATAGTCGTATAAATTTTGAGGCCGTCAGTATAAAGATTAAAGCCTCTGTCTTTGGCCCATTTTTTTAAATCTTTTCTGAGATATTCCCGAAAGAAGGTTGCCATACCGGAATTATGATTGATAGGCGAATACTTAACCGATAGGTCTTTGGCCTTATAGGTTTCAGCATCGTCTTTTGAGATATATCCATTCTCTTCCATCAACTCAATTACGGTGTTGCGTCTTGAAAGCGAGCGATCCCGGCTTTTTGCACTCATCACCGGGTTGTATCTGGAAGTACCTTTAAGCATGCCAACCAATAAGGCCGCTTCATGCACTTCTAACTCTGCACAATGTTTTCCAAAATAGACTTTTGCACCGGCTTGAATTCCATAAGTATTGCCACCGAAAGAAACGGTATTTAAATACGAATTAATAATTTCTTTTTTGGTATATAGTCGTTCTAGTACGACAGCAACAATCATTTCTTTAACCTTACGTAGAAATTTCAGGTCGATCCATTTTTTGCCACCTCCTGCCTCTTCTTGCTGTTCAAGGTCATATCCGGTTTGCTGGTCGTACAGGTTTCTGGCCAATTGCATGGTAATAGTGCTGGCCCCACGAAAATTGGCTCGCGTGACACCGTCAAACACAGCTACAAATAACCCCTTGAGGTCAATGCCGGCATGTTCATAAAATCGTCTGTCCTCCGTAGCAATCAGCGCATCCACCACATGAGGAGAGATGGAATCCAGCGTTACATTCTCCCGAAATTCATTAAAATAAAAATTCCCTAGAAGGGCATTCCTGCCCGATTCATCCACATCCGAGGCGAATACCTGAGAGGACAAATCTATTTGAGGGTTTTCTATATCTCTTTGCAGATCCGGCATGGTCAGGATGACGAATCCGACAAAGGCAAACAGTAAAAACAAGCCTCCACCAACAATCCAGAAGAGGATTCGGCGGTATGGGGCGTTTTCTTTGGAAAATTCTATTAAAGCCATTTATACAAATTTACTTTCCTGCAAGCATTTCCGGATGATATTTTTCAAAGAAGTCCAGATAGTCTTCCAGAATATTTTTCTGAATACAAGTATTAAGGTTTCTTCGGGTAATAAAAATAATTTCTTTTCCGGGATTTTGTGAAAGAGATCCGATTTTGGGGTCATTGCGTACGGCTTGCACATAACGCCATGCGAACCGAAAATCATTAAATTTCTGAACCATGCTCACATAGTATTGTTTGTACATGAGACCGGAGACGCTCAGCTTGTCTTGGGAAAAATTGGCAGCATTAAAATCCGAAATTTTGATTTTTAGGTCGTTAATATTCAGTTTTTCATTTTTAACCGGTATTAGAACGACCACTTCGTCTCCCGGGGCTATAGTTTTGGTAAAATCTTTGAATCGTTCTTCTCCGGCGTTTGTACCGGCAGAGGGAAGGGATTTTCCCCCGGCCCCATCCAGTAATTCAAGGGTTCGTTTGGCTACCGCTGCCTGCTCTGATTCCGGATATACTCGAATGAGATCCTGATACATCCATCTCATACTATCTACATTGCCGACTTTGCCAAAGCAGAGACCTTTTAAATACATAACTGCCGGAAATCCCGGCTTTTCAGGAAATGTATTCAGAATATAATTACTGAAGTCAATGACGGTATAATATTCTTTACCGGAATAAATAGTGTAAAGGGCGTTGTAAGCCCCTTCAAAAGTTTGTTCTGCTCTTCGAAGCTCTTCCGTAATGTCCTGACTTCTTACCAAACGGGCATAAAGGCTATTGGGGTGGTTATTGAGGATATAAGACCGGTAGGAGGCTGCTTTGGGAGACTTTATACTCTGGTAAATCGTGTACAAGGCATAATAGGACTTTAAGAAATAAGGAGATTCCGGATAGCGTTTAATGAGTTTTTCATACCAGGGAATCGCTTTTTCAAACATGTCCAGTTTTTTGTGGTAAATCTGGGCTATCCCGAAGTATCCTTCCTCGATAAGGCGGTTCGATTCTTTCTTTTGTGCATCTGAAGTTGGAATGGCCGCTAAATATTTTTCTCGCTTCAGTTTCCAATATTCGCTATCATCTTTGGCATCTTCTTTCTTTTCTTCTTTGGGTGCTTCCCCCTGGCCTGCATCCGGGCGTTTGGATCTTCGCCAATGGTCTTCATTTTTACGATTCCCCCAGGTTCTCTGGAATTGAAGTTTCCCGGAGCTGACCTTTGCCGGGTCATCAAAGGAAAAACTTGCCGAGGCGATACCTGTGTTCCCAAACATCGATTGTTGCTGATTCATCATTTGATTCATTTCCTGAATCTCTTTCTGTTGCTTCAGTTTTTCCTCTTCCTCTTTTTTCTTTTTCTTTTCCTCCTGAATGAGTTTGTCAACGATCTGGGTTCGACGCGTCTCTCCCATGGAGGATAGTTTTAATAAACTATCCTGAAGTATGACATTGTTGTAATGAATCACATACTCCTTCAGGATTTCTGCCATGGATTTTACTTCCTTGTATTCTGGTGCTTCCGGTTTTACCACTGTGGCGGCACTGTCAAAGTATAATTGAGCCTCCGTGTAATTTTCTTTATGATGAAACAGGATGTATCCGGAACGGTAATAGGATAAGGCTTTCTGTCTTTCATTTTTGGTGTTGTGATCCAGAGATTTTCGAAGATAGGAAAGAGCCTTATCATGATTGTTCTTTCGCATCTCCAGCATGGCAAATTCGAAATAGATCTGATCCAGGAAGTCTTTATTTTTCTCATCTCTCAACAATTGTTTGAGAAGTTGAGTTGTTTCTGCACTCCGATCGGAAAGGGCCGGTTGCTCTGCAATTAGCCTAACCATTTGAAGCCTTGCGTTGAAGTCCAATTCATAATCGGTATTCATTTTTACGCAGGCCAGATAACTTTCGTAAGCCTTGGGGAATTTACCGGCCCTGGCGTACAACTGTGCCAGAAGATATTTCGCTCTTGCCTTTTGTTTTCGGCCTCTGACATACTCCAGATTGGAAGACAGAACTTCTATAGATTTTTCATATTTTTCTTTCTGTGCTAAAATCGTGGCTTCTAAAACCGCCGCTTCTCCCCTCAGTTTATTGGACAGAGCGGATTTTTTGAGGTTCTTATCCAAATAATTCAGGGCTTTATCCGGATAGCCTTGAAGATAATAGGATTTAGCCAGCCAGACTTTTACATCCGGAATCAGGTCGCTTTTGGGGAAAGCGGAAATAACATATTCAAAATTGAGTGTAGCCGTAGCACTATTGCCTTTGTAAAAATTGGATCTACCGTTCAAATATCTGCAATCATCAATCCATTTTCCGTAAGGATGTTTAAAGATAACAATGTCACATTTTTTTATGGCTTCGTCAAAATTTCCGGGGTTTGCTTTGTTTTCTGTATCCCAGGCGAAAACGGGAATGAGCCCGTCCTGATTGATTTTATATCCTTTTTCGGTCTCTCGGGTGCCTTCCTTGTATTTTACATTGGCATTGTAATAGCCATTAAACAAGGACAAAAAGCTGTGCCAGTTCCTGGCAATAAAGGATTTACGGTGTTTACCGCATCCTGTGCAGGTAAGAAGCACCAGCAGCAAACCAAAGGAAATATGTTTAATTTTGAATCTCAAAAGACCAGTACAACGCCAATCAAGGCGAAGTTATTTTCAAAATTAGGCAATTCATAAGGAAAAACGGATGACATCTCTGTTTCAAAAGTGGAAGGAAGAACTCGGTAAGCGATACCGGGCTGTCATTATGGAGGATGACAGCCTCTTTGAGACGGGTTCCTACCGTTTTACCAAAGGGCGTTTGTGGTCTTTATTTTTCCTGTCTTTCTTTTTTACGGTTGTGATTTCTATCATGGCGGTATTTTATACACCCTGGATAAGACAAATGATTCCCGGCTATTCACGGGAAGATGAATACCAGAAACAGCAGGAGTTGCTTCGTAAGGTTGCTATTTTGGAAGATGCGCTTATTCAAAGGGACTCTTTTTTGGCCAGTTTACAGCGAATGTCCGGTGATCCATCAGGTATTCCGGTACAAAGACCTTCTGAAATTCAGGAGGCGGAATCTCAGGAGCCCCAATCCGAGTTGTCCAATTCCGACCATTTCGAACATGGTCATGGCCATGGATTGGAAACCGAGCATGGGGATGTTCCGGTTTCTTCTCCGGTTTATACAGGGTCCAGAGCCTTGCCCTCCCAGCAAGTAGTAATTGGCCCCAGAAAAGTTCCAACTCTGCCCGGGTCATTAAGGTTGATTCCTCCTGTGGATGGCGTTGTAACTTCCGCCTACAGCCCGAACGATAAACATTTCGGGATGGATATGGCCGCGCCTGCCAATGCATTGATTCGTTCTGTTGCCGATGGAATGGTCATCTATTCCGAGTGGTCGGATCAAAGCGGATATGTAATGGCCATTCTGCATCCGGGCGGCTTGGTCTCCTTTTACAAACACAATCGGGTCGTTTTTAAAACAACCGGCACACCGGTTTATGCTGGTGAGGCCATTGCGGTTATTGGCAATACCGGAAAAAATTCCACCGGGCCTCATCTTCATTTTGAACTCTGGCATGGGGGCAATCCGGTCAATCCTTTAGATTATTTTGCTTTAAACTGATATAAGATGAAAGACAGAGATAAGCGGTCGGATTCCGGCTCAGAAAATGCCCTCAATATTATAGGCAAGGGTACCGTAATAAATGGTAATGTAACTGCCGGAGGGGATATGCGGGTAGAAGGCCGTATCACCGGAACTGTTATCTGTAAGGCGAAGTTGGTCTTAAGTCCGGATGGGGTGATTGAAGGCAATATTGATGCGCAGCAGGCGACGCTGGCCGGTGATGTTAAAGGCACGGTGGTAGCCCGTCAATTATTACAAATTATGGAAACCGGGAAAGTGTTGGGAGATATCGTTACCGAAAAACTCATTGTTCAACTCGGCGCCTTTTTTAGTGGTAACTGTCGCATGGGAAAGGTTGAAGCCAGACAAGAAGTCAATCAGCCCACATTAACCGGACGGAGGGATTCTGGAAATGCAAAGGCGGAAGCGGGAAAATCTGAATCTCCCGAAACCAACAATGCCTGATTCTTCCAATAGACCTGAGCGCGAATACCTCAAATGGGCCGGCGCCGGCGTCCAAATGGTCGTTACCATCGGAATATTTGTTCTCTTTGGCCGTTGGCTTGACGGGAAGTATCCCAATGAATTTCCGCTTTGGACTTTAATCCTGGCCTTAGTTGGTTGTGCTGCGGGTTTGTATAGTTTAATTAAATCTTTTTTAAAATGACGGTTGGAAAGTTTACAGCAGTTTTGCTTGGAGGGGCCGTTGGGGTAGGGGCAGGGACTGCTTTGTTATTGCCTGTTTTTCACCAAGAATCCATCCTTGGGCCCGCAATGGGGGTGTTAATTTGGGTTTGTTTGGTGACAATCCTGGGATATGCTTGGGTTTTTCCGGCTTTAAAGGAAACGGGGTATGCATTTACCAATCGCATCATGTCTATTACCTTACTTAGGTTGTTCATGGGAATCGCTTTAATTTTTGTTTTGTATTATCTATTTCCCAAAGATATTATCCCCCTGGTGGTGTTGTTCTTTTTTTACTATTCCGCCGGCCTTGCATTTGAAATATTCCAATTGCTGTGTAACTTGCGCGATATTTCAAAATAGCTAATATTTCATGTTAACAGAATATATGGATTCTCGAAATAAATGGTTCTCATTCATGCGAATAATTTCTGTTTGTTTTTTGATTTTCATCTTATTAGGAGTAAATCAACTCTCAGCTTCATCAGAGGCATCAGGTGAAAATGGAAAAGAAGTGGATGTCGCTGCATTGATGATTCACCATGTGACCGATTCTCATGACTGGCATTTTTTTGATATCCCTCAGGGGGATGGTAATTACACACCAGTTGCCATTCACCTCCCTTGGATTATTTATTCTTCCCAGTCGGGGTTAGAATTTTATCCTTCGACAGAGACTTTGTTGGCTACTGGTAAATACGCAGTACACCATGAACATGTTATTCCAATACTTCCCAAGGGCCCGGAGAACCACGCTGACATAATCGGCACGCATGACCACGCTGAAAACTCAGATCATGCCTCCGCTTCCCATGAAGCCTACGAAAAAGATCCTGGCACTATGCTTTTAGATTTTTCCATTACCAAAACAGTTCTTCAAATCATGATTGTGGGATTGATGCTTATTTTGGTTTTCACCAGCATCGCTAAAAGTTATCGGAATCGTCCGGGTCAGGCGCCCAAAGGACTTCAGTCTTTGCTGGAACCCGTCATTTTATTCGTGAGAGATGATATTGCTAAACCTAATCTCCAAGGAAAACACGAGAAATTTTTGCCGTATTTGCTGACTTTGTTTTTCTTTATTTGGTTCAGCAATATTTTAGGTCTGACCCCATTGAATTCCAATATTTCAGGTAATGTGAGTGTATCTGTGGCGCTCGCCATACTGACATTCCTCATCACCACTTTATATGCATCCAAGTCTTATTGGGGGCATATCTTTTGGTTCCCTGGCGTGCCCTTGCCTGTAAAGTTCCTCATGTTACCGGTGGAGCTGGTGGGTATGTTTACCAAGCCTTTTGCCTTGACCGTGCGTTTATTTGCCAATATTGCAGCAGGTCACTTGATGATCCTGGCGCT
>CANHCC010000093.1 GCA_947459115.1 Bacteroidota bacterium
ACAAAGATGTTGGGATATTTTTTCAGCACTTCTACCCAGGCTTGTAACTCTTCTTTCGAGTACATAGAGCCGGAAGGATTGGAAGGGGAGCTGAAGATGAGCATTTTGGTTTTAGGCGTAATGGCAGCCTCGAGGCGTTCGGCACTCATCTTAAATCCGTCTTCAATTCCAGTAGGTACCAGAACAGCATGGGCTTCTGCCATTTTTACCATTTCAGCGTAGGATACCCAAAACGGAACCGGCATAATTACTTCATCGCCCGGATTTACCAAGGCCATGATTGCGTTGAGCAGGGATTGCTTGGCGCCGGTGGATATCACCACACCGGAAGGTTCAATGGGAAGGTTATTTTGTCCCTGAAATTTCCGGGCAACCGCTGCCCGGAGTTCCGGGATACCCGCAACCGGTGGATAATGTGTAAACCCTTGAGAAATGGCTACCGAAGCCGCCTCCCGAATATGATCGGGTGTATCAAAGTCCGGCTCACCCAAAGTGAGACCAACAATATCTTTTCCTTCCGCTTTTAACTCTCTTACCCGTTTGGAAATGGCTAAAGTCTGAGATTCTTCCAGGAGATTGATGCGTATCGAACCCTTCATGCTTATCAAAATTTAGGGCAAAGATAAGAACATTTAGGGCTTGCCTTAGCCCGGAAATTCCTCTGAGCCCTATGGGTTGGGGAAATCCGATTCCGTTTGGGTATTTCTGTGCATTCCGTATATTTGAGCACATGAAAGAAATTCTGCAACAGGACAAAAAAGTCATCCTGGTCGTTTTGGTTGCCGCTTTAGGCTATTTCGTTGACATCTATGATTTGGTATTGTTCAGTATCATTCGTATTTCAAGCCTGAAATCTCTGGGCATAGAGGGACAAGCGTTGGAGGATGAAGGCGTATTTATCCTTAACATGCAAATGTTCGGGATGCTCACCGGCGGCATCTTTTGGGGAATATTGGGAGATAAAAAGGGAAGACTGTCGGTTTTGTTTGGATCTATATTAATGTATTCCCTGGCGAATATTGCGAATGCCTTTGCAACAGATGTAACCACTTACGGCATAATCAGATTTATTGCCGGGGTTGGACTGGCAGGAGAATTGGGCGCAGGCATTACGCTGGTAAGTGAGATGATGAGTAAAGAGACCAGGGGACATGGAACCATGATTGTGGTTACAATAGGCGCCGCGGGAGCTGTATTTGCTGGGCTTTTGTCCAAACTGGTAACCTGGCAAACTGCCTATCTGATTGGCGGAGGATTAGGGATAGGATTATTGTTATTAAGAATTGGCGTTACGGAATCGGGGATGTTTAATATGCTTAAACAAAAGAGTGTCAGTCGTGGCAATTTTATGATGTTGTTCACGGAGAAAAAAAGATTCCTAACTTTTCTCTTTAGTATCTTGATTGGCGTCCCTATCTGGTATTGCGTGGGAATTCTCATCACCTTTTCCCCGGAGATTGGAAAAGAACTCGGTATTGAAGGCAACATTGATACCTCTACCGCTGTGATGTGTGCCTATGCAGGCCTTACAACAGGTGATTTTATCAGCGGCCTGTTAAGCCAGATCCTACGCACCAGAAAAAAAATAGTAGAAGCATTTATCTTCTTTACCTTAATCACGGTAGTACTGATGCTGTATTCCGGAATAAAAGACCTAACCTTTTTTTACTATTTCTGCTTTCAGTTGGGCTTGGCATCGGGGTATTGGGCCGTTTTTGTAACTATGGCATCGGAGAACTTTGGCACCAACATTCGGGCAACGGTGACTACCAGTGTTCCGAATTTTGTGAGAGGCGCAGTGGTTCCCATCACTTTGGGGTATAAGTACTTCCAATCCGGATTTAACAAAACAGATTCGGCCATGTTAGTGGGACTCATTTGTATCAGTATTGCCTGGGTAGCACTCAAAGGGTTGAAAGAAACCTGGGGAAAAGATTTGAATTACGAGGAAGGTCAATAGTTTGGAACATGAAATCCATTCTATTCAATCTAAGAAATAGCAATCCCTATCGATTACTATGGGCTGTTATTTTAATTGAAAGGTTAGCTACCATTCTAATTTACAATTTAAGAACAGGGGATAGTGACCAAACCATCCTTTGGCATATGGCCAAAGATTTGATGGAGGGAGAATTTCATACCTTCACCTTTTACGGGCAGTCCTACAATTTGGCTTTAGAAGCATTCCTGGTATTGCCTTTTTTAAAATTGGGGCTCTCCTACCCTTTGAGCTTTGCCCTCATCACTACCCTACTCAGCCTTTTACCCTTTTGGGTACTATCGAACCTCTTTTACAAAACATGGGGCGAGATTTCCGGTACCATTCCTTTGGTGGTATTATTACTCCTGCCCCCTGAATATCTCATGCTTACTTCCATTTCCCGGGGATTTGTTCAGGGAATTGCTTTAAGTAGCGTGGCTTTGTATGCCTGGCATGGAACCCAGCGTAACTTATATGCGATTATCGCTGGATTATTCATTCCTATGGCCATCATGGGCAATCCCAATTGTCTGCTATTCCTTCCAGTTTTTTTATTATTCCATCAGCACCCGCTGAAACGGTATGCCTGGTTCGGCTTAGGTTTCTGCCTTGGGCTTCTACTCGTCTATCTGCATACACAATGGTTTCTGAGGCATCCCGAGTATATCATCCATCCAGCGCCAGGGTTCAGTGTTTCCTGGCAATATGCCCAAAAAATTCTGCACCATTTAGATGATTATTTTAACTCAATCACTCCAGTCTTCTGGCGGTTAGGTTGGCTATTGATTCCGCTCTTTATGGTTCTGATTGTATTTCTGATGACCAAAGTAAAGTGGCCCTTAAAAGTCAGTTTGGCTTTGTGGGGAATTGGCCTGGTATTTTCCTTTTTTCTGGAGAAAACCACAGATGCCACAGGTTCGGTCTATTTTTCAGGGGGACGCATGTTTCTGGCCTGGCCCTTCCTGTGGGTCGTCGTTTTGGGAATGAGCTATTCCCTCTATCCCAAACCTAAGTGGCTCTCTGGACTAATTCCTCTGGTTTGTGGACTTGGGCTTCTGAAATCTTTGTTGTTGCCCTTTTTTATTCGTTGGCATCATGCACACCAAACCAATCAAATTGTGCATGTTTTTAATCATAAAGACTTAAAGTATCAATGTCTTGTTTTTCAAAACCTAAGTCAAAAACTCCAGGTAGATCTGATGGAGGGCGTTTCCGGACATACCGGTAATCAGCATATTGCGTATGCCTGTCCATGCCTGATTCCTGATTTCCCCCAAACTTACCTAAGCGGCTATGAAAGAAGAACATGGCTTTCATCTAAGCGTGGATGGTATAACCGCGTATTAGAATTTAGTTCTGCAAACCAGGATACGCTGAAAATGCCCAAAGCCCGGGTTCTCTGGAAACATGAATATCCGGATTTCTATATTGCATTCCGGGAAAACAAAGTAATGCCTGAGGAGAAGTAATCCCTTAGCCTTTGTTTTTTTTGCGATCGCCTTCCAATGCGAGGGTCAATACTTCTTCCATGCGTTCGACATAGAAAAATTCCAAATTCTTCAAGGCCTCGTCTTTGATTTCCTCCACATCTTTTTTGTTTTCCTTGCACATGATAATCTGACGAATGCCTGCTCTTGCGGCGGCAAGGACTTTTTCTTTTATTCCCCCCACGGGAAGAACTTTACCCCTTAGCGTAATTTCCCCTGTCATAGCCAAACGGGATTTTACGAGGCGTTTGGTATAAAGGGAAGTGAGAGCGGTAAGAAGGGTAATACCGGCAGAAGGTCCATCTTTGGGTACGGCACCTGCCGGGATGTGAATATGGACATCCCATTGGGAGAAGGCCTCTTTAGGGATATTGTATTTATCCGCAATTGATTTCAGATAAGTAAAAGCCGCCGAGGCCGATTCCTTCATGACCTCTCCTAATTGTCCGGTAATGGTCATCTTGCCTGTTCCGGGCATAAGCACGGATTCGATATATAAAATATCTCCGCCCACCTGAGTCCAGGCGAGTCCGATAGAGACACCCGGCACTTCGATTTTTTCCCACCCATCCTGGTCAAATCTGGCTGCACCAAGATAATGCGACAAATTATCCTCCGTGACTTTTGCGCCCTCATTTTCGTTGGCCACAATTTCTTTGGCTGCCACCCGACAAATTCGGGCAATTTTTTGATTAAGATTTCGCACACCGGACTCACGCGTGTAAGATTCCACGAGGGATTTCATCGCCCCCGGAGAAATCTTCAACTGGGTAGATTTCAGGCCATGTGCGTCTCGTTGTTGAGGAATCAGATGCTGCTTGGCGATTTGGACTTTTTCCTCAAGGGTATATCCATTTATTTCAATTAATTCCATCCTGTCCCGAAGCGCAGGATGGATACTTTCGAGAGAATTCGCGGTTGCGATAAACATAATGGAGGACAAATCGTAATCCACCTCCAGGAAATGATCATTAAAGGCATTGTTTTGTGCAGGATCCAAAACCTCCAAAAGCGCAGAGGAAGGATCGCCCCGAAAATCATTTCCGACTTTATCAATTTCATCCAGCATAAAAACAGGATTACCTGTTTTGGCCTTCTTTAAGCCTTGCAAAATACGACCGGGCATTGCGCCAATATAGGTTCGACGATGCCCACGAATTTCAGCTTCATCCCGCACGCCCCCCAAGGACATACGCACAAAATCCCGCTTTAAAGCCGCGGCGATGGATTTGCCCAATGAAGTTTTACCCACACCCGGAGGCCCATAAAAACAAAGGATTGGCGCTTTTAAATTTCCATTCAGCTTTAATACGGCAAGGTATTCTAATATACGGTCTTTAACTTTTTCCAAGCCATAATGATCTGCATCCAGGACATCCCTTGCGAAGGCAAGATCGATTTCTTCCTTTTTGTAATCATACCAAGGCAACTCCAGCATCCAGTCCAAATAATTCATAGACACCGCATATTCCGGGGAATTGGGATGCAAACGCTGAAGACGGTGAAGTTCTTTATCAAACACTTCTTTCGCCTGCTTGGACATTTGCTTCTTTTCTGCTCTACCCTTCAGGTCATCCATTTCCTGCTCCAGCCCTTCTTCTCCCAATTCATCCTGAATGGCTTTAATTTGCTGACGAAGAATGTAATCCCGTTGTTGCTTATCCAAATCCGTTCGAACCTTGGATTGAATCTCCTCTGACAATTCCAAAACCTGCAGCTCCTTCCCTAAAAACTCCAGTACCTTGTTTGCCCGATCCAGAAGATTATCCGTTTCAAGGATACCCTGTTTATCCTGAACAGAGAGGTTAAGGTGAGAGGAGATAAAATTTACCAGGAAGCGAAAACTGTTGATATTTTGAAGGGCAATATTGGCCTCCGTTGGCAATTGTGGAGATAGTTCAATCACCCGCATAGCTTCTTTCCTTAATGAAATGGCCATTGCCTTAGCGGAAGCGGCCTCCGGAAACACATCTGCCGCTTTGGTGACTTTAGCCTTGAGGTAAGGATCCTCCTGAGTGAACTGATCTACAACAAAGCGGCTTCTTCCCTGAATAACCGCAGTAATGCTGCCGTCAGGCATTTTCAGCATTTTCAAAATATTGGCAACCGTTCCGAGCGGGAATAAATCTCCCGGTTCGGGGTTTTCAATGTTCATATTTTTTTGGGCAACCACACCAATAAGTCTGGATTTCCCCGCATAAGCATCTTTAATGAGTTGAATACTTTTATCCCGCCCGATTGTGATGGGAATTACAACTCCGGGAAACAGAACAGTATTTTTTAATGGCAGGATAGCTAATTCATCAGGCAACTGCTCCTGATCCATTTTTTTTTCTTCGGCATCATTCAAAACAGGAATCTCGGTTTCGATAATGGTCTCTGACAAGTTAAATAATGACATAGTGTCTGTATTAATGGCAAAAAGGCATTGAGAAAACAGATAAAAACAAGAGAATGGCAGGTTATAATCCGTTTTCTTTGACTTGCCAAAGATAGTGCCATAAGTAAAGGGTAAAAAATAAACCAAGGCCAATTCGAGACAAAAAACTTCAATTTCCGAAATCAGAATCCTTAATGACTGAAAACCAAAGAGTAACTCTATCGAATTGAGGAGCACAACCCATAAGATTTCCAATCCTCACGAGAATCCTTTGGAAATCGGTGGGTTTTTCATCTTCAAATCGTATTTTTGCAACACAAAAGCCTATGACAGATTTAAAAGACATCATAACCGTGGCAGGCATGCCCGGACTTTACAGAATTTTGAAGCCTACTACTCAGGGAGTATTGGTAGAATCCCTGAGCGCTGACAAAAAGCGTTTGGTCATGAATCAAAATAAACCTGTCTCAAAATTGGAAGACATTTCCATTTATACCGAGACAGACACAGTGCCATTAGCCGACATTCTAAAAAAAGCAGAGGAACTGTTTGGAAAAACCTTACCCGTGAACCCCAAATCCGATGATGCTTCCCTGAGGGAGTGGATGGAAAAAGTCCTGCCGGAATATGATAAAGAAAGAGTTTATCCTTCCAACATTAAAAAACTTGTTGCCTGGTATGAGATTTTAAGCCCATTGCCAGACTCAGCACCTGAGGCCGAAGCAGCAGTTTAATTTATCACATTTCTTTTAGCACTCGTCCTACCATGTGGCATCTGTTTTCAAGGTTTATTCTAAGAAACCGTATTCTGCTACTGGTAGTTACCGGTATTCTTACCCTATTTATGACATGGCTGTCCACCCGGACAGAATTAAGTCACGATTTTGCTAAAGTAATTCCTTCAGATGACCAGGACTACATGGATTATCTGGGTTTCAAAGAGGAATTTGGAGAAGATGGCAATGTCCTGATTGTAGGATTTGAGAGTCCGAATTTCTTTAGGAAGGATGTATACAAAAGCATGTATATCCTTACTGAGGTTGTCAAGACACTGGAGGGAGTAGAACAGGTCATCAGCCTGACCCACTTGTATCATCTCAAGCGAAACGATCAGCTGAGGAGATTTGAGTTTTCCATGATTTCACCCGCCTTCCCTGTTACACAAACAGAAATGGATAGTGTGAAAAACGCCATTCTGGAGCAACCCCTATACCGTAACCTGCTGTTGAATAAAGACCTGAATGCCTGCGTCATGGCAGTCACTATCAGCAAAAGCAAATTAGACTCCAAAGACAAGATTCGTATTGTCAAAAAGATCAGCGAACAGGTTGAACGTTTTGCCGAAAAGCACCGAATGAAAGTTCACTTCTCCGGGCTTCCTTACATTCGTGCCTACAACTCTGAAAAAATCCCGAAAGAATTATCGGTATTCCTCATTTTGGCAGTGATCGTTACAAGCATAAGCCTGTATTTATTCTTTAGGTCTTTTTATGCGGTTATATTCCCATTGATTTTGTTGTTCATCAGTATCGTCTGGTCTATGGGGTTGATTGCCCTGATGGATTACAAAATGACCCTGCTAACAGGACTTATCCCTCCTTTGATTGTGGTTATCGGAATTCCGAATTCGGTTTACCTGATTTCTAAATACCATAGTGAATATCGGCGTTGTAAGAATAAAATCAAGGCCCTTGTTAATGTTATTCACAAAATCGGGATTGTAACCCTGATGATAAATGCCAATACAGCGATTGGATTTTTAACCCTCTATTTTACTGCGGTGGTACCGCTCCAGGAATTTGGATTGATTGCCTGTTTGGCAACAATGGTGACCTATGTTATTTCCATCATTTTAATTCCCGGGGTATTTTCCATGCTTCCCCCACCAACAGAAGCCAGCACCAGACACCTGGATGGAAAATTTGTACGGGTATTTATTCAGGGTCTCAAGTATGCCGTGGATAAAAAGCGCACCCATATTTATGCGCTTACCGTCCTGCTCTGTGCTCTATCAATTTGGGGGCTTTTCAAACTCCAGGCAATTTCCTTTATGGTAGATGACTTACCGGAAGAAGATAAGATTTACACCGATCTACGGTTTTTAGAATCCAACTTTAAAGGCGTAATGCCTTTTGAAATTGTGGTAGATACCAAAAAGAAGGGCGGCCTGAACAAAACCAATAAACTTCGAAAAATTGAAGAACTTCAGGAAAAACTTGAAACCTATCCGGAAATCTCCAAAACCCGAAGCGTCGTAGATATTTACAAGACCGCCAGGATGGCCTATTATTACAACCAACCCGGAGAATATAAGTTGCCTTCCAAGGCAGAAATGTCTTTCATACTGGAGTACTATCGGAAACAAAAAGGCAATAAAGGCCGCAAAAACATTCTCAACTCCGTTGTAGATTCCTCCTTTTCAAAAACCAGAATCAGTGGTAACATCCAGGATATCGGCTCAGTCAAAATGAAAGTTTTATTAGACTCCATTCAGCAGGATGTCGATCGCATCTTAGGAAAAAACGAACCGGAGAGTGACTTTCATACCATTGTAACCGGCACAACCAAAATATTTATAAAAGCCAATGAATATCTGGTGGACAATCTTTTCTGGAGTTTAATTGCTACCTTCTTATTGATTGCTGCCCAGATGTTTTATTTATTCAGATCCTGGAAAGTCATGATTGTAAGTATGATGGCCAACTTGATTCCGTTGTTGATCATCGGGGGAGTGATGGGCTTTTTCCATATTCCACTAAAACCCTCTACCGTCTTGATTTTTGGGATAGCGTTTGGTATTGCCATCGATAATACCATTCATTACCTGGCGAAGTATCGGCAAGATAGGAAGATGGGGTTAAGTGTTCATGACTCTGTCATGCTGAGCCTGGATGATACAGGGCAGGGCATTATCTATACCAGTCTCATTTTACTCTGTGGCTTCAGTATTTTCATGGCATCCTCCTTTGGCGGAACTATTGCCTTAGGGGTATTGACCTCTCTGACCTTATTTATCGCCATGTTCTCAAATCTTCTTTTCCTTCCGGCCATGGTTATTTCCTTAAACATTCAGGAGAACTCCAGGTTGGATTTAATTGATGAATATAATGAGAATGACGATTAAGTCGATTGGGCGACTTAAATAAAGGGCAAAAAAAAAGAGTCGATCGACTCTTTTTTTGTAAAAAACGCTTTCGTTTTGAAAAACATCTTACCTCGCGGTATATCCCCCATCGGCATGAATATGCTGACCGGTGACAAAAGAGGATTTTTCAGAACACAAATATACAACTAATCCTGCGATTTCTTCCGGCTGTCCCAGCCTGCCTATAGGATGCAATGACTCTATAAAAGCTTTAGTTCCTGGATCTTCAAGAAGTCCAGCCTTTTCTAACATCGGGGTAACGACAAAACCTGGCCCAACCGAATTCACTCGGATTCCCTGACTGGCATATTCGATTGCAGCAGTTTTAGTCAAGCCAACAACCCCATGCTTGGCAGCAACATAAGCAGAGGCGCCGGCGAAAGCTACCGAACCTAATATAGAAGAACAATTGACGATACTCCCACCTTTATTCTTGAGCATCTCAGGAATCTGATACTTCATACAGTAAAATACACCTGTCAGATTAACCTGAATGACCCGATTCCAACTTTCGGAAGACTGGTCAGCAGTATTTCCGGAATCACCACTTATTCCGGCATTATTAAAGGCAAAATCCAGACGCCCAAAGATTTTAATGGTGGCCGAAACAGCTGCTGAAACGGAAGCCTCATTTCCCACATCACATAATACAAATTCGGCTTTACCACCGATTTGCTGAATGAGTTGCACCGTTTCTTTACCTTCTTGTTCATTATAATCGGCTACCATCACCGAAGCCCCGGACTGCGCAAACGCGAGAGCTGAAGCGCGACCAATACCGGAGGCAGCACCAGTAATAAAGGCGACCTTATTTGAGAATTGATTTTCCATAGTGTTTGATTTTTTAACAAAAATAAGGTGTCTGCAATCGGAATAAAATGACTTAAATCATCATTTGGCATTTACCGGTTTAGTGATTGGGTATCCGGCCTTTTGCCAGGAGGAAATGCCTCCCCTCAACTCATAAACGGTAGTATAACCTTTTGAAATCAGATAAGCGCCAGCTTCCTGACTTCTTCCGCCAGAAAAACAATACACAAAACAAGGCTTGGAATGATCCAGCCGATCCACAAGCGCACGAAACTTTTCTTCGTGTATATCAGCATTTACTGCACCTTCGATGTAGCCACTCTCAAATTCCCAATCCGATCTCACATCAAGAATAAAACCCTTTTCAGCCTTAAGTCGTTTTTGAAACTCTGCTGCGCAAAGGGTATGTACCTGCTGAGCTTTTAGGGCTGAAGTAAAAATTGAAATAGTAAACAGAAAGAATAAAATTCTGCACATATTGGCATTTTTTAGTACTCAAAGATAAG
>CANHCC010000094.1 GCA_947459115.1 Bacteroidota bacterium
CAAACTAACCGCCCTTCCAAATGAAATCGGGAATCTCCAAAAACTGGAGATACTGCAAGTAGAACATAATTTCATCGCCAGTCTTCCCGAATCTGTGAATAAAATGATCCATTTAAAAAGAGCCTTTTTACAATATAATGCATTGTCCACTGTCTCACCGGAGTTATTCTCTCTGCCTGCCCTTGAAGAATTGATTCTCATTGATAATGGAATTAAAAATTTCCCCCAAGCCATTCGGCCCGGAAAACAACTCCAACATATCAGTCTCGGATTTAATCCCATAACCGAAGCAGAGAGAGCCCGAATTCGGAAACTTCTACCGGGCGTACAGGTAGACTTTAAATCAAAGTAAACTATTGGTATTCAAAATTCAGACTTATAAGCAGATTAAAACAAACTTAAATCCAAATATTTTAATCTAAGTTATTATAAATTTATTTACTAAATAACGAAACTATTGGCAGATTCCTGAAGGGATATACTATCGTTTATTCCAATCTGACAAAGCAGACTTCCTTACAAACCATCATAAGCGCCTAAACCAAATAAAGCCAGGTCATATCGGATAGGATCTTCAGGACATATTTTTCTCAATGAAGCGGTTAATTCATCCACTGCTTTTCGATCATCCTGAGTGCGTTTTAACAATCCTAAAGTTCGGCTGATCCTTCCGGTATGTACATCCAACGGACAGCATAAATCTGACTTTGAAATCTGATTCCATAAACCTGAGTCCACCGCATCTTTTCTTACCATCCATCGCAAAAATAAATGGAGGCGTTTGGCAGAGGAGGCTGATGTTGGATCTGAAATATGCTTATGAGAGCGCATCAGAAATTCAGGATGTCCAATCATGATACGCCTGAATCGTTGGATGCCTCTCCACGACTGAAGTATTTCGTAATTTGTCTCATCCAGAGGTTGAGAAAACACAGATTCCAAGCCTCCATGCCGGGTATAAATTTCCTTTAATCCTGCAACAAAACCGATTAAATCAGATGCTTGAAAAGTTCGATGTGCAAATCCTCTAAAAACCTCATACTTCTTCTTCCCGGGTGACAAGACAAACTCATAGGGACTATCATCCATTCGGTCTAATAGCTCTCCAACTTTATTCAGAATAATACTTCGCTTACCCCAAGCCATTAAGGCTGCAAATAAACCGGCAATTTCCCGGTCTTCTTTCCGATCGAACCGATAAATAAATTGAACGGGATCATCCTGAATAAAACCCTTAACTGCATAGCGTTTATAGGCATCTTCCAGCAAGTCATACATTCTCTTCTCCTGATCTTTCCTCATTGCCCGACCAGACTTTCTATAGTTCAATATTCGGCGTATCCTTCAAATAAATCGACTTCATGCCCCCATGTATTTGAATCGCTTTGTAGGAAAAGTAAACACCCAGAATCAAGGAGATAATAGCGCCAGCAATCGTTCCTGTCATTTCCTGGGTAAATAAGAAAAAATCGTAAGCGCCATGGAAAACAGTCGCAGTCCCTAGTCCAAGCAATTGATATAACGCAGAACGATGCGGCGCAAACCTTGCAAAACCAATAAAAAAGCCCATCAATACGGCAAATGAAGCATGAGCGGGAACAGCAGTGAATGCACGCAAGATACCCGTTGTGAATGCTGTTTCCGGGGTTTGGGCCTGAAAGATATAGATAATATTTTCGGCAGTGGCAAAACCCATAGAGACCATCACAGAGTAGGTTATCCCATCAAAAGGCTCATCAAAATGTGCACTCCTCCAAACACTGCGTTTAAGAAAATAAAATTTGCATCCCTCCTCCACCAAACCAACCCCTGTAAGAGCAAATATCAAAACATCCACCCAGTCACCCGATTTGATTTCGGGAAAAACCTTCTGAAAAAGCAATTCCAGGATAAACGCAGGAATTATTGACAAAACACCGAGAAGGAAACATCTCAACAACAGATGTAAAGGCTCAGGATTAAGCTTATCTTTCCAGAAAATATAGATCATAATGGCCAGTCCCGGCGCCAATCCAAGGGCAAGGATGTAAGGCCATTCCATTTTGCTTAGCTCAATGCAGTAAAGGCAGCTGAAAGATCCTCTATCAAATCTTCGGCATCCTCTATCCCGACAGATAAACGAATTAAAGAATCTTTTAAACCTGCCTTTTCGCGTTCGGCTTTGGGAATTGAGGCATGCGTCATAGAAGCCGGATGACCAATGAGAGACTCAACACCCCCAAGACTTTCAGCAAGAGAAAACAAGTGCGTATGACTCAAGAACTTTACTGCATCCTCAATTTTATCCCCTTTTAGCGTAAAGGAAATCATCCCGCCAAAATCCCGCATTTGCTTTTTGGCAACAAGATGTCCGGGATGTTCTTCAAATCCGGGATATAAAACCTTATCAACTTTAGGATGAGATTTTAACCAATGGGCAATCTGCTTTCCATTTTCGCAATGCTGTCGCATCCTTATATGCAGCGTTTTAATGCCTCTTAAGACCAAAAAACAATCCATCGGTCCGGGTGTTGCGCCACAAGAATTTTGAATAAAGGCTAACTGTTCGTGAAGTGCATCCGTCTTAACCACCAATGCCCCCATTACTACATCCGAATGCCCGCCCATATATTTGGTTAAGGAATGCAGAACAATGTCAGCACCCAAATCTAAAGGATTCTGCAAATAAGGCGTAGCAAAGGTATTGTCCACCACCAAAAGCGCTTGAGCTTTTTTGGCAATAGAAGCCATAGCTTCAATATCAATAATATTTAAAGTAGGATTGGTAGGGGTCTCCACCCAAATTAACTTAGTTTTGGAGGTTACCAAATTTTCAACTGCCTTAGGATCCTGCATTCCTGTGAAGTGAAACTTAATCCCATATTTTTCAAAGACTTTAGTGAAGATTCGGTAGGTACCACCGTATAAATCGTTAGTGGAAATAACTTCATCGCCGGGATTAAGCAATTTAATTACAGCATCAACTGCCCCCATACCTGTTGAAAAACAAAGGCCATGTTTACCATTCTCCAATGCAGCAAGCGCTTGTTGAAGGGCGGTACGGGTAGGATTGTGCGTACGGGAGTATTCATACCCTTTATGATCACCGGGAGCCGCCTGAACATAGGTTGAGGTTTGATAAATCGGCGTCATGATGGCGCCTGTTACCGGGTCAGGGCTTACCCCGGCGTGTATAGCTTTGGTTCCAAATTTCATATCAATTTCAATAAGTATTGTCAAAATTAAGTTTTTATCAGATGGATACCAACCCATCCGGTAAGTTACTTACCCCTACCCGGTAGGTTACTTACCCCTACCCGGTAAGTTACTTACCCCTACCCGGTAAGTTACTTACCCCTACCTGGTAAGTTACTTACCCCAACCGGTAAGTTACTTACCCCATCCCGGTAAGTTACTTACCCCTACCCGGTAAGTTACTTACCCCTACCTGGTAAGTTACTTACCCCACCCGGTAAGTTACTTACCCCAACCCCTAAAAAAACAAAACCCCTGCTCAAGAGCAGGGGTTTCAAGTTGATATTATTTTTTTATTAAGATGTGCTCATACTGATGCGCTTCTTCAACTCTTCTATATGACCCTTGAATTCTTTATCCGTTACCATCAAATCATTCACCGTTTGAACAGCGTGAATTACAGTGGAGTGGTCACGCCCGCCGAAATGCATTCCAATACTTTTGAGAGAGGATTTCGTCATTTCTTTGGAGAAGAACATGGCAATCTGTCTTGCCTGAACTATTTCCCGCTTTCTGGTTTTGGCTTTTACCTGATCTATCGGAATTTTAAGATAATCACACACCAACTTTTGAATTGACTCAATCGACACCTCTTTCGACACGCTCCGTACAAAATTTTTCATCATTTGTCTGGCGAGTGCAAGATCGATTTCTTTACGATTCAAGGTACTCTGAGCCAACAAACTGACAAGGGCGCCTTCGAGCTCTCTAACATTCGAAGTAATGTTATGTGCAATGTATTCAATTACTTCCTGAGGAAGCTCTATGCCTTCTTTACGCATTTTAACATGCAGAATGGCCATTCGCGTATCGTATTCAGGAGGTAGAATTTCTGCAGACAAACCCCATTTAAATCTGGAAATCAATCTTTCTTCGAATCCTTTTAAATCTTTGGGCGGAATATCAGAAGTTAAGACGATTTGTTTGTTAGCCTGGTGTAATTCATTAAATATATGAAAAAAGGCATCCTGAGTCTTCTCCTTGTCTGAAAGAAAATGAATGTCATCCACAATCAACACATCGATCAGGCGATAGAAATTCAGAAAATCTGTTATGTTTTTGTCCTTGACCGCTTCTACATATTGAGAAATAAATTTTTCGGCGTTAACATACAAGACAATCTTGTTGGGGAAATTCATCTTCACCTGATTGCCAATTGCCTGTACAAGATGTGTTTTCCCTAATCCAGAATTGGAGTGTATCAAGATTGGATTGAAGGCAGTTTGTCCCGGCTTCATCGCTGCGGCATAAGCAGCAGAGCGAGCCATTCTATTGCTTTCCCCTTCCACAAAATTTTCAAAAGTATAAGCAGGATTCAATTGAGGATCAATACTAACCTTCTTAAGACCCGGAATCACAAAGGGATTGGGAATAGCTCTGGAAATATTAACCGGCATTGAAACCGGAGGGTTTTTGGGATTTACTTCTACTGAAGAGGTAGGAAAGGATACTGCGTAAGACTTTCCTTCTTCGAAGTTATTCTCAACAATGACAGAATATTCTAACCGACCTTCTGCCCCTAGAGTCTGACGAATGGTTTTACGCAACAAACTAACATAGTGCTCCTCCAGCCATTCGTAAAAGAATTGGCTTGGCACCTGGATGGTCAGTACATTCTTCTCCAATCGAATGGGTCGAATCGGCTCGAACCATGTCTGATAAGATTGGGTATTAATGTTGTCCTTGATTATCTCCAGACACTTTTCCCACACTGCTGTGTAATCTACTTCCGCCATTATTAAGTTTATATGATTAATCGGTTAACGAGGACAAAAATGTGTAAAAGATTCTGAAAAAAAAATTTGCCTGTGAACATTTTTTTATAATGGCATTTTAAATGATTTTTTAAAACATAAATAATTGATTATCAACAAGAAAAAATATAAACAACAAAAACAATTATCAACATCTATATAAGTTATTGACTGCCAACAGAATGGTATTATGACCAGGATAAAAGACAGACTTTTCTATGGGATTTGAGTTTTCAGGGAAGGACAAATCCTTAAGTTCAGCCACTAGAATTCAGACAGATGAAAAATACAAGAGAGGCTTTTCCACAAAAAAAAGACAAGGCAGATACACCTCAGGAAAAATCAGAATAAAGTTTTGACTTCTGACTTTAATGTGGACAAAGCATTCTGATTAATCGGAACGGGAAGCATCGCATTTTGCTCCAAAACTTTTCTGGCAAGCTCATGCGCCGGGGCATTTTCCTGAAGAGAAGCAGCACATTTATGAATCATGGTAATCACAGATTCCCTCAAGGAAATAATTTCAGCCCAGGTATCCTCACTCATATATAGCTGTTGCGTCAAATTGTGCTCGAATTCAGCTCTCAGTTCCTGAACCAATTGCATGTGAAACTGCCGAACGGTTTTGTTGGTGGCATCTGAACGAGGTATCAGGTGCTGAGGATTGGCTCGCTCTGCGAACAAAATACATCTTTCAAAAGCTGTGAGCCTCAAAGGAAGTACCTGTTGCCGGGTAGCACGCTTGAGTTTAAATTGTGCCTGCGCAAGGGTTTGCTGGTTCTGCTTTTTTGTCCAATTTAAAAAAGCGATTAACATTAAACTACCTGTCCCCAAACTGCTGAGAACTGAAAGAAGAAGAAGCGTATAATCCATGAGACTGACTTATTAATAAATGTTTATATCAAAAATTTTCCTTGCTGCAAGGACAGGGTTCATTTGGCCGGCAATGGCTGCCTGCCGAATTTTAGCCGATTCGGGATTGTCTTTCCATTTTTTGGACAGGTAATCCAGAAGCATTTCATTCAAGGTCTGTTGAAACCAATCTGCCATCTGGGTCCTCCGATTTTCAGTCAAACGCCCAGAGGCCTGTGTGCTGGATTTATAATCCAAAATCTTATTCCAAATTGCATCAAGCCCCTCGCCGGTTAAAGAGGAGGCCATAACCACTTCCGGATTCCAATCTACCTGCCTCAAAGGCAGGAGGTGCAAAGCTTGCTGATAATCTACCTGAGCACGCCTGGCCCTTTTTAGGTTGTCTCCATCGGCCTTATGAATCACCATTAGGTCCGCCATTTCAATAATACCCTTCTTCATTCCCTGAAGTTCATCCCCTGCACCAGGCAACATCAGCAAAAGAAAGAAATCGGTCATGTCTTTCACCAACACTTCAGATTGCCCTACACCTACGGTCTCAACCAGGATGATCTCATATCCTGCAGCTTCACATAAAAGTATGGATTCCCGGGTACGGGCACTCACCCCGCCTAAAGTATGTCCGGAAGGAGAAGGACGAATATAGGCATGTGTATCACCCGAAAGTTTTTCCATTCTGGTTTTATCGCCCAGAATACTACCGCCACTCAAAGGCGAACTAGGATCTACTGCCAACACGGCCACTTTTTTAGATTGAGCCGTCAACTTACAACCAAATGCTTCTATAAAAGTACTTTTACCTACACCCGGCACACCTGTAATACCGATTCGGATGGAATTACCGGAATAAGGTAAAACTTCCTGAATTAAGTCTTCAGCCAGCTTCCTGTCCTCAGGAAGACTGCTCTCCATTAAAGTAATCGCCTGACTAAGAAAAGATACTTCACCCGCCCGGATACGATTCACCCATTCTTCCAGGGAAGGATAAGGCAAGCGTTTTCGGGTGACCTGAGGGTTTTTCATTTACCTTCCAGCTGATCTATAATATCTAATGCGGCTTCAGCAATCACGGTACCAGGTCCAAATACGCCTGCGACCCCTGCATCAAATAGAAAATCATAATCCTGACGCGGAATGACCCCACCTACTACAACGAGTATATCTTGCCGCCCCGCTTTTCGCAGTTCTTCGATCAATTCCGGAATTAAGGTCTTGTGTCCTGCGGCGAGACTGGAGGCTCCTACCACATGGACATCGTTCTCGATAGCTTGTCGGGCAACTTCCTCCGGTGTTTGAAACAGCGGTGCAATATCCACATCGAAACCCAAATCAGCAAATGCAGTTGCAATAACCTTTGCCCCTCTATCATGTCCATCCTGACCCATCTTAGCAATCATAATTCTGGGATGTCTGCCCTCTTTTTCAGAAAAGTCCACAACCCGCTTTTGAGCGTTAATAAAAGAATCTGTTTGCATAGCTTCCTGAGCGTAAACACCGGATATACTTCTGATCACTGCTGTATGTCTTCCGAAAACTTTTTCCAAGGCATAAGATATTTCACCCAGGGTCGCCCGGAGGCGCGCAGCTTCCACACTTAATGCCAATAAATTACCATCGCCGTTTTGAGCGGCCTGAGTCAGGTTATTCAATGCCTGATCTACCTGAGCTTGATTTCTATTGGCCTTAAGTGTAGTCAAGCGTTCAATCTGAGACAAACGCACAGCTGTATTGTCCACTTCCAGAATATCAAAAGAGGAAGTGTCTTGCGTTTTATATTTGTTTACGCCCACAATTACATCCTGTCCGGCATCTATTTTGGCCTGCTTGCGTGCCGCAGATTCTTCTATTCTTAGCTTAGGTAAACCTGACTCAATGGCAGCAGCCATTCCACCCAGTTCTTCCACTTCCTGAATTAGTGTCCAGGCACGAGAGGCAATTTGGTCAGTAAGATGCTCCACAAAATAAGAACCGCCAAGAGGATCCACGGTTTTGCAAATTCCCGTTTCTTCCTGCCAGAACAATTGAGTATTTCTGGCTATCCTTGCAGAAAAATCGGTAGGCAATGCAATGGCCTCGTCCAATGCATTGGTATGCAAAGATTGGGTATGCCCAAGCGCTGCGGCCAATGCTTCAAGCGAAGTACGAGTTATGTTGTTAAAGGGATCCTGTTCGGTGAGGCTCCAGCCTGAAGTCTGACAATGCGTTCTAAGAGCAAGGGATTTAGGATTGGTCGGATTAAACTGAGACAAAAGTTTGGCCCAAAGCATCCGTGCAGCGCGCATCTTAGCTACTTCCATAAACACATTCATGCCTATCGCCCAGAAGAACGAAAGCCTTGGGGCAAAATCATCTATCTTCAATCCCGCATTCATGCCGGTACGCACATATTCCAAACCATCCGCCAATGTATAAGCCAATTCAAGATCAGCGGTAGCACCTGCTTCCTGCATATGATACCCCGAAATACTGATAGAATTGAATTTAGGCATATGTGCTGCGGTATAAGCAAAAATATCCGCAATGATTCGCATAGATGGAGCAGGGGGATAGATATAGGTGTTACGCACCATAAATTCTTTCAGAATATCATTCTGAATGGTACCTGAGAGCAATTCCGGAGGAACGCCTTGTTCTTCGGCAGCAACAATATAAAATGCCATGACGGGTAACACCGCGCCATTCATGGTCATAGATACCGACATTTTATCCAAAGGGATTCCAGAAAAGAGAATCTTCATATCCTCCACTGAATCTATGGCCACACCGGCTTTTCCGACATCGCCCTTTACCCTTGGATGGTCTGAATCATACCCTCTGTGAGTAGCTAGATCGAATGCCACGGAGAGTCCCATCTGCCCTGCTGCAAGGTTTCTGCGATAAAATGCATTGGAGGCTTCAGCCGTGGAGAAACCTGCATATTGCCGAATGGTCCAGGGCCGGCGCACAAACATTGACGCATATGGTCCCCTTAGATAAGGAGGCTTCCCGGCAATAAAATGTGTATGACTCAGCTTATCCCGATCTACCTTGTAAAAACAAGCTTTAACAGGAATCTGCTCTGCCGTCATCCAGGTTACCTGAGGTTCGTTTGAGGACGACACCTCAGTAGATTTAGTAAAATTATTTAATAAATTTAAATCTGGTTTCATGTTGTTTCATGCAGGTTAAGCGGAAAGCCATTTATGCAGCATTTGTGCGGTGTTGACCCGATTGGATTGAAGGTGGATAAAGTTTTGAACCCCTGCATTTTCCAAAAGTTCCTTACCCTCTTTAGGGTTGCCTGCAAGTATCCATATTCTGCTTGCCTTTGTTTCATTCAGCGTTTGCAACACAGCAGAAGTGGTGTAATCTTCATCCTTCCCGCACAAAACCCATAAGGCCTCCGGGTGATCGGACTGCTTCAACCCGCACACACTCATAAATTGCTTAACGAAATCGGCTCTTGCCTGACAATCCTTTTCCGCACAAGTAAAATGAAAACGATAGCCTGGTAGAGTTCTTCCCTGAAGTTGCAGAGTTTCAAATGGAGCTGCCAGACGAAAGACCTTGTCAGGCATCCCGTCAAAGTGATAAAGTCCTTCAGCTTCCTGAGAAAGGTCTGCGTGAAGATTCACCCCAATCAGGTTAAGCCGGCCTGTTGCAACCAGGTCTTCCATTTGTGTTCTGGAAGCGCGTATCTGTGCTTGTTTAAAGGAGGCCAGTTGAGAAAGATTCGTCTCACAAGCCTGAAGCAGTTGTTCGGCGGCCAGCATTCGATTCCAGGTTAAATTTTCCAATGCCCATGCGCCGCCCAATGGGTCTGCGGTATAGGAGACATAACTTTCCTCCCGCATCAGACGAATCAGATTGCGGTTCATGCGATTGGCAAAGGCCTGAGGCGCTTTTCCAGAAAATGGCCAGGCCTCAAATCCGGCACAGCCCGTAGACATGGCAGCCATTCCCGCAGAGCCTGCACGCAACAAATTATTATTGGCATCTAAAGATGTATAAAATCGAAGAGAGGCATCCGCCAGAATCACAGGAGATTCAGGCTGTTCTATCTGGTATTTTTTAAGGAGTTGAAAATACAGGCCACGAAATGCACGAATCAAGGCCATTCCGGATAATAGATCCGGGCCTAAGGAAAACCGAAAATGAACAAAAGGAAGGATTGTAAACAGGGGCACGCCTTCTTGTTCCGTTACCTGATCTGCCCAACAGACAAAATCATGTAACACGAAAGCGATTTCCTGAATTGCATTGCTTCCTGACAGATGATAAGGCCGAGCCGAAAAAGAGTAAGGCCTAAAATCCTTTGGCCAACTCATCGAAAGTGGTGTGGATTCAGCTCGCCAATCTGCAAAACCTTTAATACCCCTCGACAAGATGGCAGCTCGAATCCCCTCCGAATAGGGC
>CANHCC010000095.1 GCA_947459115.1 Bacteroidota bacterium
AGCAACCGCTTGGTGCAAGCAACCGCTTGGTGCAAGCAACCGCTTGGTGCAAGCAGCCGCTTGGTGCAAGCAACCGCTTGGTGCAAGCAACCGCTTGGTGCAAGCAAACGCTTGGTGCAAGCAACCGCTTGGTGCAAGCAGCCGCTTGGTGCAAGCAGCCGCTTGGTGCAAGCAGCCGCTTGGTGCAAGCAAACGCTTGGTGCAAGCAAACGCTTGGTGCAAGCAAACGCTTGGTGCAAGCAACCGCTTGGTGCAAGCAACCGCTTGGTGCAAGCAACCGCTTGGTGCAAGCAGCCGCTTGGTGCAAGCAACCGCTTGGTGCAAGCAGCCGCTTGGTGCAAGCAGCAATCCACAAAAAAAGGCAGGTTCTCACCTGCCTTTTTTAACTCAGACCATTAAAAGTCCTTATCGCACAATCTTCATCTCATTGATCAAATTCTGTGCGCCCGCATATTTGTCAATGATGAACAACACATAACGCATGTCCACGCAAATGGTGCGCTTCTTCGCCGGATCATACACCAAATCCCCTGTCATTGCTTCCCAATTCCCATCAAATGCACAGCCGATAATCTCGCCGTTCCCATTAATAACAGGACTTCCGGAGTTACCCCCTGTGATGTCATTATCTGTCAGGAAGCAAACTACCAACTTCCCGTTTTCGGCATAATTGCCATAATCCCGATCTCTCAACAATTTAGCCAATTTCTCAGGCACCTGGAATTCCTCAGAGGTATTATCCATCTTCTCTAAAATACCATCTGCAGTAGTAACATAATCGTATGCAACTGCATCTTTGGGTGCATAAGGACGAACGGTACCATAAGTCATTCTTAAAGTGGAATTAGCATCCGGATAAAAGACTTTCTCAGGACTGCGCTCCATCTGTGCCTTTTGATACAATTTGTAATTAGTGGAAAGTGTGCCCTGGAATGCCATCGTTTCAGGTGTCAGTTTCGCCCGGACTTCCGTGAATAATTCATTGGCAAAACGAATCGCAGGGTCCGCCTCCAAAGCCTTAGCTGTTGGATTCTCCAACAATTTCGCCAACTTTTCTTTTGAACCCAATGCAGACTTCTTGAATAAATCCGCTGCAAACTTCTCAAAAGATTCTTCTACTGTCTTACCCTTATATTTTTTTAAAATATTCGTGATTGCCGCAGCATGACTGGTTTTGGGAAGTTCGTTGTAATATAGACTCAATGCGCCTGCCAATTGCTTCTGGTCAGTAGCTGCCACATAATCCTTGAACTGTTCCTCAAGCCCGCCTTTCATAGCCTCAAGACGATCGCCCATAGCATCCGCCTGAGTTTTACGCGCATTCATAACCATAGATAAACCTGCTGCCAAACGCATGATACCGGTTCTACCAATCCCAACATTCGTATAAATACTTGTCGGCACCTTAGACTTATATCCGGTATAGGCCTGCTCTAATGAGGACAAGATATTGCCATATTTTTCTTTTCTGCCCGCATCTGCATTCACCCATTGAGCAAAAGCCTGATTGTCTTTACGCATTTGAGGAATCACATCCATTCGCTTCAAACCCTCTGTCTGCCCAATGTAATATTTGTATCCATTTGCCATTGAAGCATATGTATCAGCTAATTTAATTCTCACTTCATCCGATGCATCCATATCTTTCTTCATGATTTCCAGATGACGACCCAAAGCCTTTATTAAGGCAGGATTGTAAGCATTGACATTATAATCTAATGCATCCGCTACAAGGTAACGATCTGTACGACCGGGATACCCAAAGACCATTGCAAAATCATTTTCCTTCACGCCTTTCAAAGACACAGGAAAATAATATTTTGGCGTATAAGGAACATTGTCTTTAGAGTAGGCTGCAGGCTTTCCATCTTTTCCGGCATAAACACGGAACAAGGAGAAATCACCGGTGTGGCGAGGCCACATCCAGTTATCGGTATCTCCACCAAATTTACCCACTGAAGAGGGGGGCGCGCCCACCAATCTTACATCTAAAAACTTCTCGTACACAAATAAAACATACTGGTTACCGGCAAACATCTCCTTGACGCTGGCAGTATAGTGCGTCTCTTTCGTCGCCTCCTCGATAATTGCCTTCATTTCCTTTTCCTTGCTTTCAGCATTGGCCATACGCTCCGTTACATCCTCCATTCTTACCAATATCGAGGCATACACTTCAGGACAGGATAATTCCTCCTGCTTGCTGTAAGCCCAAAAGCCATTGGTTAAATAATCATCTTTCACAGAACTGTGAAACTGAATTGAGCTGAATGCACAATGGTGATTGGTCAACATAAGACCTTCGGAAGAAATCAATTCTCCTGTACAAAATCCCCCAAGCGACACCACGGCATCTTTCATACTACCCTGATTCACATTGTAAATTTCATCTGCCGTGAGCTTGAAGCCCTTTTTCTGCATATCGGCATGATTCAACTTGCCAATCAACATTGGCAACCACATTCCCTCGTCTTTCCCGGCAAAAACCGATGGAAACCAAACAAGGGCTAAAAGAATTATTGCAAATAGTTTTTTCATAAAAAATGGATAAACAATGAGTGCAAAAATATAAAATAAGACTGCCCACAAGGTATAATTCCCGGGTATCTTATCAGGATTTTTTGCCGTTTATCCTTTTATGGCCTAAAAATCTATCGAATAATCATGGAAAAACCTGATTATCAGCTCTTGCAGGTAAAATCCTAAAAACAGGATATTTATGGGTCAAGGTTTCAATGGACATCACAAAACCTGTTTCCCAATTTTGCCAATAGTCTTGGGAATCCACCCGTGTCATACTGGCGCGATTCCAGGGCCTGGGGCGATTCGGACAATCTGAGTACACCGCATAATCCCGGTTTAATGCTTCCCGGATAATTTCGGATAACTCTGTTACTTCTCGCCCGGTTTCTGCATACCACTCCGGCCCATGCAACAGATTATGTGGCTCCTCGCCGGAGTAATATTTCAAAATATGCCTGATACGAGATTCATCATACAAAACCCACAAAGCTTGAGGATACTGCTGTACCATCTGAGCCAAAGATACCGATGGGTCTGTCGTAAAAAATCTTTGGGTAAAACCTGAAAAAACTAAATTCCAAATCATCATGCCACTCAACCCCCAAATAAAAGCCGGCTTGTGATAACATACAACCCTTGCCCCCAATACGATGCCCAATAAAAAGGGTAATGGCACCATAAACTCATGATTCGCACCAAACCACAATGCAAACCCCAGATGACCCAAACCCACAAAACCCCAAATCCCTAATCGCGGTCCTAACTGACTGACCCATTCAAACATGCGGGGAAATATCCCGGAAAAAGTCTTTCCGGAAATGAGATTTAAACGCCGCCCCTCGATAGGCACATTCAAATTACCACGAATGCTTAAAATATATTTTTTTAACACCATCCCAAGAGCCAACATCATCAAGACTCCACCTACCAAACCGGTTATCCCTAAAAAACCATGATGTTTGAATATCCCAAGAATATCGCCATGCACATACACAAAAATCCGAATTAGATTCACCGGCCCTAATAACCAATGCTTACTACCCGCTACCCATCGGGCAGAACCTGTATAGAAATCGTGAAAAAAATATTGAAAAGGATTGGCTAACATCGGCTCCATCTGCCAGGCAAAAACATACAGGGCCGCAATCAAACTTAAAGCCGGTAATAAAAAATAGCCGATTAGGTTTACTCTGGATGTTTTACCCCAAAACATTAAAAAGCCAAAACCTGCGATTAGACTTAGCAAGTGCTGCTGGTGAAATAAAGTAGCCATAGCCAACAAAATTCCTGAGCACAGCAATCGACGCGTTGAAACCTCTACCCCTGAGGCTTGCACCAAGCCAAGGCCCATCAGAGAAAACACCATCGGTAAAAGGTAAGCCTCATTTTCTGTGGCATAATGAAACACAACGAAAGTGCTTCCGATAAGGGCTTGCACCAAGCCAACTACCCTATTCGACGCCCCGCGGTTCGCAATTAACCCACCACACAAA
The DNA here is from genome assembly GCA_947459115.1 of Bacteroidota bacterium. GTDB lineage: Bacteria > Bacteroidota > Bacteroidia > J057 > RFSG01 > CANHCC01. The sequence goes on from CANHCC010000095.1 coordinate 4,014, forward strand.
GTCAGACAAATCCCTGCAGCCAAAGCATTCAATCCCTGCATAAACTCCATAACCTTCCATCCCCCAAAAACCTTTCCCCATATCCATCCCGGCACATTATAGAACAAATGATGGGGGGAAAACAATTCTTCACCCCACTTTGCCGCAGAGGCGTAAGCCCATGCATCATTCCCCGGATTCCGGTTTGGCAACAAAGCATAAATGCCAATAAAAACCACCGGAACAATCCAGTTCCTTAAATAAAGTGAGGGATTCATGTTACAAAAATACAGGGAATGCAGTTATATCGGATGATGTGTATCAACCTGTTGCCCTCTGGATGCAACCCTCTAAATGGACTTCAGTTGCCATTTCTAAAAATGATCACCCTAAAAAACATCAGGGTCTGTACATTGTTTCTAACATTTTTTTACCCATTACAGGGCGAAAATGAACCGGATCGTAGTAATTGGTCTGATCCAAGCACCAAGTACTTTTTCCTGAAAAATTATAGACCTGCTCGTTTCCAAATATCCCCTGCAAAAGCTGAATAACTTTAGGATGACTGGCACGACAGGTATAATTGGGGGCGATGACAATTTTATATTTGGTGCCCTTGGACTTTAATATAGACGCAATTTCGGAGAGCATACGAATTTGCCTAAGCCCAATAAAATTGTCTGCAGTATCTGGCTGAAGGGTATCACGATTGGCAAAAACAGAGGCTTTCGCAGAATAAAAAGAATCCGGTACAGTTGAAACAATCTGTTCCATATCCTCCAAAATCAAATCATTATGCACTGCTGTATAAACAACTTTTCTAGGCTCAAGAAATCCCTTCATATAGGATTTATATTGACCTGTCAATAACATATCTAAATGCTTGAAAAAAAAGAATTTTTGGAAATAGACCTTGAAAAAACTCAAATAAAACGAATAGGAAGAATGGGCAGAAATAGCCGGATGCTTGATAAATATATGACCATCCCCAATTTCTTCAGTCATGTATATATTATCTTCATTAATAAATAGAATAGCATGATCAAGAGGATTATTTAAATCACGAATTAAGCGTAGTTTAGCAACGATACCATATAAAGATTCCGCAGATGCATCAAAGTGATAGGGCTTACTATTCTGAGGTAAGTATGGCATCCAATCGGTGGTTAAAAAGCCTAAGGTTTGGGAATTCCCAAATATATACGAATTGTAATTATATTTTTCCTGATGCTTAAGATAATACTCTACCGAAACATAATCTCTGTTTAAGACAACTGGTGAATAGGAGTAAGAATCATAATTCCAAATTATTTTAAAAGGATCTGTGACAATAAAAACCACTAACAGGGCAAGGGGAAGAATGCCGGCACAACATAATTTAAATAAAAATCCGGCCTTTGAATCAGAGGATTGCATTTCTTTTAAAACTGAAAATAATAAAACGGAAAACTCTCAAATACACCCAACCCCATGATCAGCAACAAAAACAAATTGTACGCAAGAAATCGGACCACAAACGGTAGCTTCATAAAAAACCGATGATAAAATCCTTTATAATAGGCCATTTGTAATAATTCCAAAAATACAATTGCAAGTAAACAGGAGTACAAGCCCGTATATCCACTAAGCTTTAATGTAATTCCAGGTTGGGTCCAATCCATTAATCGGCTAAATATTAACCGGGTTTTCTCGAAATCCACTGCGCGAAACGGAATAAACGAGAGGGTTAAAATTAAAAAGGTAGAAAGTGTAAAAAAGAGCGTACGAATAGAATGTCCAATAGTATTTTGAGGCAGAATGCCTCGAAGCATTTTTTCCCATCGTGGACGAATTAACGGACTAAGCAGGATGGCAATGGCATTAATTAATCCAAATAGAATAAAGCCCCAGCCTGCGCCATGCCAAATACCGGAAAGAATGAAAATAAACAATATGTTTAAGTACATTCTATTTTTTCCAACTTTATTTCCACCCAGAGGGATATAAACATAATCTCTAAACCAGGTATTGAGAGAAATATGCCAGCGGGTCCACAATTCCTTAACAGAGGTGGAATAAAAAGGGAAATTAAAATTTAGCATTAATTCATACCCCATTACACGAGCAGAACCTCGGGCAATATCTGAATAACCGGAAAAATCACAATATAATTGAAATGTAAAAAAAATAGCCGCAATGATAATGGACCAATTGGCGTAGGAATTAGGCTGATCATAAACGGCACTGATAATATAATTCAGGCGATCACTGACAATCACTTTTTTAAACAAGCCCCATGCCATTAATTTGAGACCACTGACCACATTTCCAGGAATAAACGCCTTCTTTTCGTGTAACTGAGGAAGAATGTTTTGTGGTCGTTCAATTGGACCTGCCACTAACTGAGGATAAAACATCACATATAAGGCATATATGCCAAAATGCCTTTCGGGCTGCTGTCGTTTAAAATATACCTCAATAGTATAACTCATCGCCTGAAAGGTATGAAAAGATAAACCGACAGGCAGAATGATTTCTAAGTAGGGAATATCAGGTTTCGTTTGCATCCATCCGGCAACCTGAAGAATATTCTCTACTGCAAAATTGTAATATTTAAAAAATGATAGGATGCCAACATTAGCAATAATGCTGACCGCTAAAGCTACTTTTCTCTGCTTACCTTCAGTACGATCTATCCAGAAAGCAGCAAAATAATCGATAATAATTGTTGCACCAAGAATAACAATGTAAACCGGCACAAATGCCATGTAGAAGTAACAACTAGACAGCAACAGCATCAGCCATCTGTAACGATGCGGCAAAATATAAAAGGCGAGCGTTACAGCAATAAAAAACCACAAAAACTCAAATGAGTTGAACAACATAACTCAAGATAGGAATGAAACTAAAGTTGATCCTTTAACCATTAAATTTAAAAAGCCTTACACACCTCAATTAACACTTCAAATTAAAACGCACTTGAACATCAACAAAAAACAGGGGCATTTTTACAACTACTGCGATTACAACCCCAATTTAATTTAAAGATATGACCCTACCTTTTGCGTAGCGTCAAAATTGATGCTGCAAGATTTCTTTACGCAATGGATAACTTTTCAAAGATACAAGAATTCCGATTAACGAAGAATCCTAAAAAAAGAAAATCCTCGTGCACGGATTTTCCAAACAATCACATGAAAAAATGTCCCTGCTGCAAGGAATCAATACCATCCGAATGAAAATTCTGCCTTAACAGAACGCCCTTTGTCATCTGTGCAGGAAACGCTATTCTTGCCTGTCGCAGGGGTAAAAAACACCTGTTCTCCCGGCAGTGCAGAACCCACAAACTTCCCATTCAAATACCAAAACAATTTTTCGGAATCGTCAGGTGCCAAACACCGAAAAGAAATCCCATCGGTATTCCCCTGTTCTAATAAATATTCTTTCCCCTGAAACGGAGAAATTATCACCAATCGATCTTGCCCCTGCACGACCGAACAAGACTTTAAATGAGGAGGTGCTTTATCAAATGGTATTTTTTCTGAAATCATCCATTCCAAAAATTCCGGTGAATGATCCGGCATCAAGAGGGTTTTGTAACCTGCTTCCGGTAAGCAATGCGTACAATAGGATACCTTCTCATCCAGGGAAACTCGGACTTTCTTTAAATGTTTGCAAACCTGCACAGATGACACGCCCGCTATATACTCGGCAGAATAAGTATAAGGACAATCCGGGGAGGGCAAGAGCCCTGTTTCTGTGCATACTTTACGGGTGTTTAAACCCTCCGGCTTTTTAAACCAGCCTGATTTCCGCTCTCGCTTTTCCAACAAACTAAATACATCAAATAGTAAAGGGGTGGCAACATCCGCACCGGAAAGCATCGGTGCTGGGGCGCCATCAAAATTTCCAAACCATACCAAGACTGTATAGTCCGGATTATACCCTACACTCCAGGCGTCTCGTCGCCCATAAGAAGTCCCCGTTTTCCAGGCAATCCTGGGTATATCATTTGCATTTTGAAACCCATTCGGAAAATCTGGTCTTGCATGCTGAGTCAATATATCTGAAATCATCCAGGCCGTCTGCCTGGAAAACACTGTTGGCATGGAGTCTTGCCTGCTTTGCATGGACATCTTCAATGAAATCCCCTGCCCTCCCCTGCTTAATGCCACATATAATTGAATGAGCTCTTCTCCCCGAACGCCACATCCACCAAGGATCGTACTCAACCCTAAATTCTTCTGCTGCCGGTGAATACTGCCAAATCCCAGAGACAATAAAGAGGCCGTAAAATCATACAATCCGTTCTTTTCCAATAAATAGACTGCGGGCAAGTTCAAAGAATGAGACAAAGCAAAACCGGCTGTCACCTTTCCATGAAACACCTTGTCAAAATTCTCCGGCTGATACCCTCCAAAATCCAAAGGAATATCAGGCAATACTGTAGCAGGTGTAATATAGCCTTTGTCCATCGCCAGCGCATAACACAAAGGCTTCAGGGCACTGCCAGGCGAGCGAATTGCCCTCAATCCATTAACTTCCCCCTGGTGAGAAATATGCTTAAAGTCTGAGGAACCAAGATAGGTCATCACCTCTCCCGTCTCATTCCTGACCACCATAACGGCATATTGATTTATACCCGCCATAGTCCATCGCCTGTGGTGACTATCCGCCAGTTGTTTTACCTGAATCTGCATCCCTTTATCAAGGGTAGTCCTTAACGCCCCTTTGGCATCCACCTGCTGCCGAAGCATCCGGGTGAAATGTGGGGCTACATTTTCTTCGGACCGCTTTCGCGTAGGCATAGATTCCGATACCGCAGAGGCATATTCCTCCTGATCTATAATGCCTGCGTCCTTTAGCCGCCTCAACCACTTGTTTCTTTCTATTATCAATCCGGCATTTGAACGATCCGGTCTTAAACGATTCGGATTATTCGGAATAACTGATAGTAACACCCTACTGGAGAGACTCAACCGCTCCGGACTTGTATCAAAAAACATACGGGAGGCTGCGGTAACACCTTCGATATTGCCTCCATAAGGCAGCAGGGCCATATAAGCATTCATTATTTCAGATTTAGAATAATGGATTTCTAATTGAATCGCCCGAACCATTTCCTTTATTTTAGCCAATAGGGTGCGTGGCTTTCGATCCAGCATTCTGGCCACCTGCATGGTAATGGTTGAGGCGCCGGAATGTATTTCCCCTTTAACTAAATTCTGAATCATAGCCCTAAGTATAGAAACAGGGTTTACACCGGGATGATAATAAAAATATTTATCTTCCTTGAATAACAGAATTTCTTCCATCCCCGACATATCCTCCAAATCAGCGGGATAAATTCTCCATTTATCATCACAACTTAAATAGGCCCCGAGCCATTCCCCTCTCCGGTCCCTGATTACCGGAGACCAACAGACTTCCATCCGAAAGGGGAATAAAACATCATACAGCGCAAAAGCCAACAGACACGACAACAATATCACCCCACTCCTCTTCCACAGATTTAATCTAGCGTACCAAGCGCGCACCAATCCGACAGGCCTGTACCAATTCAAAGAAGGATTCATGCCCTAATAAAGCAAGAGATTCTCATTTTTATTTTATCAATTTTTCGATCACCCTATTCCCTAAAATAACAAAGGCAGTATATAACTGCCTTTGCTAATTCAGAAATTTCTTAAGATTTTAACGCATGAGGGTAATATTACCGGAATATTTACGCATGCCGATATTAACTGTATAATAGTAAACACCTGCAGCACTTTCCGACCCATTCAAATCTTTTCCATCCCAACCCTGCTCTTTATTGCGGGTATCAAAATACTTCACACCCCAACGATCATAGATTTGCAGGTGGTAGGCTTCATCCCCTTCATAGGCAATCCGGAAGAAGTCATTCAAGCCATCCCCATTGGGGCTAAACACATTCGGGATATTCAGGTTTTCTTCCTTAACAATATAAGGCCCCATCTTCATCAGCTCCCGGCAACCTTTATCGTCACTCACTTCCAATTCCACAAAATAGGTTCCAGGACGCTCA
>CANHCC010000096.1 GCA_947459115.1 Bacteroidota bacterium
CATATGAAAGATCTGGATGAAAAAATTGCGGAGGTGAAACATCACCTTGCCAATCTGACGGAGTACACCATAACCTGGTTTAAAAATCTGAAACAAAAATTTGGCGCCGGCAGAGAAAGAAAAACAGAGATCCGTACGTTCGATACCATCAAGGCGGCAGCGGTTGCCATTGCAAATGAAAAACTGTATGTCAATCGGGAAGAAGGCTTCATCGGTATTGGTCTGAAGAAGGATGAATACATTGGGGATTGTTCAGATCTGGATGAGGTGATTGTATTCCGTAAGGATGGCAAATGCCTTGTTACCAAAGTTGCGGAGAAGACTTTCGTTGGAAAAGATATTATTCATGCGGCCGTGTTTAAAAAGAATGATGACCGTATGACTTATCATTTCATGTATTCCGATGGTCCGCATGGTGCTGTGTATGCCAAGCGATTTAATGTTACGGGTGTAACGCGAGATAAGGAATACGATTTGACTAAGGGGACAAAAGGTAGTAAATTATTATACTTTTCTGCAAATCCAAATGGGGAATCTGAAGTCGTTACCGTAATGTTAAAGGTTGTACCGAGGATGAAGAAACCTCAATTTGATTTTGATTTTGGAGAGCTACAGGTAAAGGGAAGAGGTGTTGCCGGGAATCAGGTCTGTAAAAATGAGGTCAAGAAAGTCATACTCAAAAGCAAAGGCCTTTCTACCTTGAGTGGCCGGAAGATTTGGTTTGATGAGGTCTTAAAGCGTCTTAATACGGACGGTAGAGGCAAGTACCTTGGGACATTTAGCGGCGATGATCAAATATTAGCAGTTTATGGAAACGGCACTTATGAACTTACCAATTTTGATTTAACCAATCATTACGACGATGATTTGAAAATCATCCGAAAGTATAAAGAAGGCATTGTTGCTTCTGCTGTTCACTTGGATGGTGCACAAAAGGTTCATTTTGTAAAAAGATTTATTTTTGAATCAGCTCCACAGGGAAAGAAAGTATCTTTTATCAATGAAAGTCCAGGTTCAAAGCTCTCTGTCGTTTCTATTGCTGAGAATCCTGTGGTTACCGTCAAATTTGCTAAAGATAAGAAATGGGTCTATGAACCCATGGAAATTCATCTGGCCGAATTTATTGATGTTAAGGGCTTAAAGGCTCAGGGAAATAAGCTAAGCAATCTGAAAGTTACAGAAGTCCTTTTGCATGAAACAGCAGAGGAAAATCCTGTTGAGTCCGATGAGCCTGAAGAGACCAAAAGTACTATCCCATTAATCGTGGAAGATAAGCGAGACGGGGGTAAGGGAACAACGATGACTTTGTTTTGATGGGATGTAGGGGAGATTTTTGAGGATTAATCCTTTTTCAAAATCACCACGGATTACAACATTCCAATTGCCTTCTTGATTGCAGTAAGTCTGTACCGTGTATAAGTAATCTGTTGTATAGTATAAAATTTCCAAACGGATTAAAAATACTTTAGGACTAAACCAGGGAATTTATTACCGCCTGGATATCCTATCTGTGTTGAGTCTGTTGGGGTTGATAGATTTTATTCTGTTGAGGTAGATGCGCTAATTATATAGAGGCTTGATTTGGTGTAGGCTCTGTCATTTATGCAACAAGGAAATAAAAAAGCCTGATAAAGTTTTATCAGGCTTTTTTTATTAAGCTCGTATAATATTAGGCTACTACCGGAATGGGATCTTTAGGGTGCAGGATAACTTCCCCTCTGCCATTCTTTTGCATAAAGCGGTAATGCGCCCCTATAGCGCCTCCGATTGTATCGAAGGAATAATAGGGAAGATTAAATTCCTTGGCCGTTTTCTGAACGATTTTGGATATTGCCGGATAGTGAATGTGGCAGATTTGTGGGAATAGATGATGCTCTATTTGAAAATTTAAACCACCAAATAAGAAAGTCGCTACCGGATTTTCATTGGCAAAATTGGCAGTGGTGTATAACTGATGAATTGCCCAGTTGTGTTCTAAGTTGCCATGCTCATCGGGAATGGGGAAGTGCGTTTCTTCAACCAGATGCGCCAATTGGAACACGATAGCCAGAGTAAATCCTTCCACCAAATGGGAGAAGATAAACCCTCCGATAATCCATGGCCAGGCGTAAGGTAATACGAGCAGTGGCATAACTAAGAATACACTCAGATAAAAGATCTTAAACGCAAAGAAACGAATGTATTCAAGGGTTGAAGGTGCTTGTTTCTCTTTCAGGGCAGTTGTTACACGGCTGAGATTCACAAAGTCCCGAATAAAAATCCAGGAGATGGAAGCCATCGGGTAAACAAAGAAGGCATAGAAAGACTGGAAGCGATGAATAAACCAAAGCGGTTGATCCGGAGATAAACGCAAAATCTTGGGCTGGTTTAAGTCATCATCATGGCCTGGTATGTTGGTATAGGTGTGGTGAATTTTGTTGTGCTTTACTCTCCACAAATAATCGTTGGCACCAATCACACACAATAAGCGACCCAGATAACGATTGACTGTATTGCTTTTAGAGAAAGATCCATGAATGGCATCATGGGTGATGTTTAGGCCAACTAAAGCAGCAGTAAATCCATGTATGCCGGCCATTAGAAAACAAAGCCAGCCTGGAAGTAATCCTGACATGATTAGTCCAAAGGTGATAACAAATAAAACAAGAATAAATACTGTTTTCCCAATCATAGCCTGGTTGGCATTTTGGGTGAGCCCCGTTTCGTTGAAGTAATCTTGAACACGACGCCTTACTTCCGGAAAAAAGGAGGGGGATTCTGTACTACTGAACTTGAGTTTTTCTTGCATAAAAATTGAATTGGTAAAACAAGCCGGATACACACCGGTTCGGAACTAACATCATCTATTTTACCCGCATTTTTAGAAAAAACTCTCCGATCAGAAACGATCGTTGAATCATTTGAAAACCGTCGAATAAGCAAACGAATGCTCGTTCAAGTTTAAAATTACTTTTTTTCTTCATTCAGCAAGAAAAATAATCTTTCTTAATTTTTTTTTATCACGCCCAAATGGAGAATTCTTGGGTTGGCTTATTAGCTGTTTTCCTTTTTCTCCCCTGTCTGCACTACATCCCCGGCAATTATTCTAACTTTGTACAATGGGAAGCAAAAACTTTTCTTCATCTGATTTTCGTTTGGGAATTTTAGGCGGTGGGCAACTCGGTAAGATGCTCATCGCTGAAGCCATCAAATTAGATGTGCATACAAGAGTTTTGGATCCTGATCCGGCTTCTCCATGTCGTTTTCTGGCATCTTATTTTGAGAATGGCGATTTAAACGATTATAAATCCGTTTACCGATTTGGTAGGGTATGTGATCTGGTTACTATCGAAATTGAACAGGTCAATACGCTCGCCCTTGCTCAGCTGGAAGAGGAAGGAATTAAAGTCTGTCCCTCCGCTTCTGTTTTGAGTATCATCCAGGACAAATACCTACAAAAATGTTTTTACAGAGATCATCAAATTCCAACAGCTCCTTTCTACTATTTGGCAGCAGGGGATTTGCCGGATCTTAACCAATTGAATTTCCCATTCGTGCAGAAATTGTGTAAGACGGGTTATGATGGGAAAGGGGTACAAGTACTGTATTCTCCCGAGGATTTAAATAAGATGTTTCAGGATCCCTCTATAATCGAATCCTTTGTTTCTGATGCGAGAGAAATTTCTGTCATCGTTGCCCGAAGTGCATCCGGGGAAGTGAAGTGTTTTCCGGCAGTAGAGATGGTTTTTCATCCTGAAGCGAATCTCGTGGAGTATCTCTTTTGCCCTGCTCGTATCACGCCGGAAGAAGAAGTTCAGGCTCAGCAGCTCGCTATTCGGGTGATAGAGTCTCTGGATATGGAAGGGCTTTTGGCAGTCGAAATGTTTCTGACGCCCGACGGTAAATTACTCGTCAACGAATCGGCGCCACGGCCTCACAATAGCGGTCATCATACGATTGAAAGCGCTTATGTTTCCCAATATCAGCAACATTTACGGGCGATTTTGGATTTGCCCTTAGGTACCACCCGAATGAAAACAGCTTCGGTCATGATTAACCTGCTCGGCGAACCCGGATATTCCGGTAAAGTTATTTATCAAGGTATAGAGGAAGTGATGAAGATGGAGGGGGTAAGTGTTCATATTTATGGAAAAAAAGAAACCCGTCCTTATCGCAAAATGGGTCATGTCACTATCTTGTCTGATACGGTGGAGGATGCGCGTGATAAGGCCGATTTTGTTAAAAGACATTTAAAAGTCATCGCATGAATTCACCCCAGGTTAGCATCATTATGGGAAGCAGTTCGGATTCTCCTGTCATGGAAGGCGCTGCTGAATTGCTAAATAAATTTAACATCCCTTTTGAAATGCGGGTCATTTCAGCACATCGTTCTCCCGAGCGTATGCTGGCCTTTGCCAAAGAGGCACATACCCGTGGCATAGAGGTGATTATTGCCGGTGCCGGTGGGGCCGCGCATTTGCCGGGTATGGTTGCATCCCTTACGCATTTACCTGTAATTGGAGTGCCGGTAAAAAGTGCCAAATCCATAGAAGGCCTGGATAGTCTATTGTCCATAGTGCAAATGCCCGCCGGTATTCCGGTTGCAACAATGGCAGTGGATGGCTCAGAGAACGCAGGACTTCTCGCCGTAAGGATTCTTGCTTTGAAAGACGCGGTACTATCTTCCGCCCTGATAAAGTGGCAGGAAGCCCTACTCCAAAAAGCTGCACAACAGGATGAGCAACTCAAGCAGAAGTTTTCTTCTGAAGGGTAGGCTAAATTCAAGTGTGTTCTACATGTTATCCATCATTAATAAAAATATTTAGTATTCTCAATGTCTCAGTCTTCAATCCCCAAGCCTCCTTTTATTGCCGAAAATCTTGAAATAACAGATATTGATCAGGAGGGTAGGGGGGTCTCCCGTTATGGAGATGTTGTTGTCTTTGTGGAAAAGGCCATTCCCGGCGATGTGGTTCATGCCCGGGTCTTTAAAAAGAAATCTCGCTTCATGGAAGCAGCTTTACATGAAGTGGTAAAACCCTCCCCTTTGCGTCAGCAGCCTTTTTGCCGGCATTTCGGTACTTGCGGAGGATGTCAGTGGCAGCACCTCCAATATTCGGGTCAGTTGCAATTCAAGGCTCAATCTGTGAAAGCGGCCCTCAGTCGAATCGGGAATCTGTCTTTCCCCGAGCCTAAGCCTATTCTTTCAGCATTGGCGGATACGGCCTATCGCAATAAGTTGGATTTTTCTTTCTCCGCGAGAAGTTGGCTCACCAAAGAAGAGCTGAATCAGGGCATGCAAGATCAGCCTGCCCTGGGTTTTCATGTTCGGGGTGTATTTGATAAAGTTCTGCCCATAGAGAGCTGTCATCTGATGCCTCCGGTGGTCAATGATATTCGCAATGCGGTACGGGATTTTTCCGTACAAAATGGGTATGAATATTATCATTTGAAACAACATACCGGGTGGTTGAGAAATCTTGTAATTCGAATGTCTGCTGATTCGGGAAAAATCATGGTTATCCTATCGGTAGCTTCGGAAGATTCTGAAAAACTGGGGGCATTGTTTGGAATGTTACAAACAAGATTTCCGGCTATATCTTCTTGTATTTGGTATCTGAATCAGAAATTAAACGACAGTTTTCAAGGCCTTGAACCTCGGGTCTGGAAAGACACGGCCCCTTACCTTACAGAACGACTTGGGCAGTATCAATTTCAGATTAGTCCCCGTGCTTTTTTTCAAACCAATACCCGTCAGGCAGAACGATTGTATCAGGTTGTGCATGAGGCCATCGGTGAATCTGTAGACGTGTTATATGACCTGTATTGTGGGGCAGGTAGTATTGGGATTTTTGTATCCGATAAGGCAAAAAAAATAGTTGGGATTGAGTATGTTGACGAAGCTGTAAAAGATGCAGCCGACAATTGTCGTCTAAATGGGGTAAATCATTTGTCCTTCTATGCAGGCGATATGAAAAAGTTGCTTAACAGTGAATTGCTTAGGAAAGAAGGCCGCCCTCAGGTTATCATCACCGATCCTCCTCGTGCCGGCATGGATGCACCGGTGGTGGCAGAGCTATTAAAGTCCGGTGCGGAAAAAATTATTTATGTTTCCTGCAATCCAGCCACTCAGGCAAGAGATTTGGCTTTGCTGGATGAAGGGTATCGGATTACGATGGTTCAGCCAGTAGATATGTTTCCACATACAACGCATGTGGAATGCGTTGTCGTGCTGGAAAGGAAAGCCTAAGCGCTTGAGGAAGGTCAAAGGCGCTTTTATGCACTTTCGTTTTTGCTTTTGTTCTGCTATGCATTTCTCCTTTCCTGTCCCTCCCCCAAAAAGGGTTGGGGAGTCACGCAATAGCCACTGCTTGAGATGTTCGATTTTGGCTTATTGAATCCGGATTGATTTTTTTGGTTTTTCTAAATTATGGTTCATTAGACAACCAAGCATTCATTTTGAATTTCATAAGTTGTGTTTATTGGTGATGCTTCTCCCCGGTGAGTATGGCCAAGGAGTAGGATATACCGCTCGGAGATTTAATGCTTCGTGATGTTGACGACATAGTTTATGTTTGATTTTTCCCTCGCTGAAATTTTCTCAGCTTCCAAACTTCTTTTCAAATTCTCTAACTGCATCTTTGCCGACTTTGCGGGCTGCTTTATGAGGGGATTGGGCCAGTTCCAGAGCCAGAATCCAGGCAGGTTCCAGTAGGATTGAATTGCGTTTGCCAATCTGGCGTAAGGCCCAGTTTACTGCCTTCCACACGAAGTTTCGGTTGTCTTCTGCTGCTTGCTCGATCAGTGGTAAAAAAGATAGAAATAAAGCATCCGGTTCTTTTTTACGATGCACGGCCATTGCTGCAATCAGGGCAAATGCTGCACGCTTTTCAAATTCCGCTCCTCGAAAGGCCCATTCTTGAATTTTACCCTCTGCAAGAGGGGAGAGGCAAAATAATCGCATACACACCTGATCGCATAGGTCCCAGGAATTAAAATCTTTTACCCAAGCCTCCATTTGGGCCTCCGTTACGGCCTTTGGGTCATCTATCCAGGCGGCTAAAATCCTTAATTCATGGATGTTCTCTTTCCATAACCCCAGTGCAAGTTCGTGGCGATGGGAAGCCTGGCTTTGTTTTAATGTTTTAGCAAGATCCCGCACCGGGCTCATGCCTGTTCCAAAAGCTGTTGTCGTTTGAATACCGAATCGTTGCATACCTTGCAGATTCTTATCAGAGCCAAGCTTTTGAAGGGTTGATTTAGTCTCCTGGATAATCCAATCTAAGTCAGCGGTTTTGATGTCTTTCATGGGTTAACATTGGGATTTGTAAACTTGTGTGTTTCTGTGGAATATGCCGGAATCAGGCTTATTCGGAGCGCGTATGCGTGTAGTTTGATTGTTGCCATTGATCTTTCTACTTTTTTATCTCATCATTTGGAAAATTAGTGCTTAAACAATTAGAATTTATGGATTTTCCCCGATTAAGTTTTTTTTAGGTAAACTTCAATTTTTTTAGAACCAGGATTATGTTCTCGAGGTAATATTTTTGAGGCCGTAATTTTATTTGAAATAATAGTATTTCAAATGGTTATTTTTTTGAGTTGTTGTCAAGTCGTTCAATTCACTCCCCAAATCCGACCGTTCGCCCGAATAAATATGGGTTAATCATTTCTTTTTTAAGCTATTATTTTATTTTTATTGGTTGAAAATTCGGAGAATTCTAATCACCAGTGATATGTTCAAAAATATACTTGTTGTCATCTTTTTTGTATTAGTCGGATGTGTTTCCAGAATTGACGCTCAAGGCGTTTCGATTAATGAAACAGGCGCACCAGCCAATTCGAAAGCCATGCTGGACATAGACCGGATTGGGAAGGGATTATTAATCCCAAGAATGGCTCAAAATTTTAGAGACACCATAACCACCCCGCCAACAGGGTTATTGATTTTTAATACGACCACCAATTGTTTTAATTTTTGGAACAACAATCAGTGGTTTGAGTGGTGTGGTAATTGTATTCCTCCCAATGCGCCCTCCCCGGGAAGTAATGCCCCCATTTGTCAGGGTGCGAACTTATTGCTTACCTGTACGCCTGTTCCATCTGCTTCCTACTATTGGGTAGGTCCCAATGGATTTACAGCGAACACACAAAATGCTACTCGTAGCAACGCTCAATTAACCGCTGCCGGTACCTATTCAGTCTATTCCATTGTATTAGGCTGTACCTCTGCCGTTGCCACTCACAATGTGGTCATTACCCCTGGTCCAAACTCTGTTTTTGTGGCCCCAACAGTAGCTTCAGTGAATGTAGGTTCCGTTTTTACCGGGCCAACTGTGGGCGGTGCTACCTATGCGTGGACATTCCAATCTGGTTCTCCTGCTACCTCAACAGTTCAAAGTCCAACCGTTACCTGGACTGCAGCAGGGACATATACCATATCCCTTACCGTAACAGTAGCCGGATGTAATACCACTACGACACAATCTATTCAGGTTATTAGTGCCTATCAAAGTTGCTGGCATGCCAAGCAGGCCAATCCCGGTTTAACCACAGGCGTGTATCTGATTGATCCGGATCTTGGAGGCCCACTGCCGGCTCGTAACTGTTATTGCGAAATGACCCTGAACGGAGGCGGCTTTGCTTCGATTTTTGATTATTCCTCAGCGCCGGCCTACACCGCTGCCAGCCAATGTCTTTTCAATTTTATCAATGACGACCATGATTCTTACCTGATGTGGTCTGATTTGACCTGTCGTATTTCCAATATCAACAATGACAATACTACAGGTGCTAATTGGTGGACATGGAATCGAAACCAAACACAGAATACCACGGCTGCAGTATTACCTGCCATTCCTGCCGGTACAAGTGCTAATGCTCGTCCTGTGCCAATGCCCCTCAGTAATTCTGTCGCCTGGTTTGACTGGCAGTCCGGTTTAGTTAGATGGAATGGGATTACCGTATCTTTTGCATCGCTCGGGATCACCACTACCTGGTTGCAGAATTATTGGAACAATTATTATTTCATAACAGACGGGGTGAGCGAGATTGTGGTAGGACAGGGCACGAATGCAAGGCATTTAAGGTTTGATTATGTTGCCAATACTATTACAGCAACAACAGCAACAGCATTTACGCCAACTCAATGGTGGCCTACAGAAGAGGATGCTTTTGGTTGTGTGTTATGGACAGTCAAAGGTCGGGTTTTTTATTACGACAGACCGGGTTCAGGTTCAGGCACCTTTACTTTGGGTGGTACTTTTACTGCCCCCATGGCTACCTTTACAGACTTTAATATGGGATGTGGCGGTATCTGTAATACCCAGCATCAATTAGACTTTTTTGGTATGGTAGATACCAATGGATTCCTGTGGTTTGTGGACTGGGGTCATGATAATGCCGGCTTTTTCAATTGCGGTAACGATAACTTCCTTGGTGTTCGTCCCACCAATATCTTCCTGACTTATTAATCAACGGATTTTATTCGTTATGAAGCATATCCGTAAATATCCGAATAAGTGGAGGTTATTAGGTGTGAACAAAGGCATCCTTGCTTTTTTTGCGCTGATACTCCTGCTTTTTCCGATACAGTCTATGGCCCAGGGGCGTTGGATCGTGAATGGCGCTAAAGTTGGTATAGAGCCCTCCACCCAGGTGGTGGTTCCCGGAGAATTTGTCTTACAAGACACAGGCGTGATGCAGGATTTGGGCCTATTGAAAGTTGGGGG
This sequence comes from Bacteroidota bacterium, assembly GCA_947459115.1. Taxonomy (GTDB): domain Bacteria; phylum Bacteroidota; class Bacteroidia; order J057; family RFSG01; genus CANHCC01. Next base: position 9,711 of record CANHCC010000096.1, read on the forward strand.
ACATTTTATCAATACCTCCTCTGCTACTTTACCTTTCTCCGGTATTGGTGGAAAGGTTGAGCTTAATGGCGTTGCCAATCAGAATATTGGGGGGACTCGCGTAACTACCTTTGAAGATCTTATTGTTGACAATGTTGCAGGCGTGACCCATCTGATAGATGCG
>CANHCC010000097.1 GCA_947459115.1 Bacteroidota bacterium
CTATATGATTCGGGTAGCAGGATTGAAAGAACAAATTCATAATAATATTTATGAACCGGCGGCAGATGGCATGAAGCCCAGAGAGTCCCTGAAGTTAATTTCTGAAATGCTTCATCCTTTGGTATGTCAACAATCCGATTTGCTGGCAGACGAAATTTTGCCGGCTTTGAGGAAAAAGGGCATTCGAATTCGAAGCACCAATACTTTGTCTGTCTCCCAGGCGCAAGACCTTAAGAAATATTTTAAGGAGAAAATTTTCCCGGTCATTACGCCCTTGGCAGTAGATTCAGGACACCCCTTTCCCAAACTTCGTAGTTTGGGATTAAACTTATTAGTGGAGCTCAAGACGCCATTTAAACGAAACGAAAGTAAAATTGCCGTTGTACCGGTGCCTCAGTCTCTGCCGCGTTTTATCCCACTTCCCAGCCGAAGAGGGGATGATTTTGTATTGTTGGAACAAGTATTGAAAGAGCATCTGGATTTGCTGTTTCCGAATATGAAAATCACGCGGGTTTCAGAATTTCGTATTACCCGGAATGCGGATATTGACTTGTCGGAGGCAGAGGCAGATGACCTGCTTAAGCAAATTGAAAGAGAGCTTCGAAAAAGGCGCTTAGGAACGGTGATTCGAATGGAGGTGTCTGCCAAAATGAGTCCGGAGTCCCGAAGATTCCTGATGGAGATGAATGGCCTGGATGAACAGGAGGTATATGACATCCCCTCTTTTTTGGATTTGGCTTCCTTCATGAACCTGATGGATCTGGATTATCCGGAGTTAAAAGATGTACCATTTACCCCTGCCCTTAATACCCAAATTGTCCGGCAGGAGAATATTTTTGCTGCTATTAAAAATCAGGATATTGTCCTTCACCATCCTTATGACACCTTTCACCATGTTATTGACTTGGTGCAGGAAGCAGCCAAAGATCCTCAGGTATTGGCGATTAAAATGACTTTATACCGCACCAGTGGTAAGTCACCGATTGTTCAGGCGCTGAAAGATGCCGTTGCCAATGGGAAGCAGGTTACCGCCCTCATTGAGCTCAAAGCGCGGTTTGATGAGGAAACCAACATCGTATGGGCCAAAGAACTGGAACGCGTCGGGGTGAATGTGGTGTATGGCCTGCTTGGCCTGAAAACGCATTGTAAAACCTGCCTGATTGTGAGACAGGAAGAAGACCAAATCATTCGATATGTGCACCTGGGTACCGGAAACTATAATGTCAGGACCTCTCGAATCTACACGGATTTAGGGATTTTTACCTGTAATCCCGAAATCGGAAAGGATGTTTCAGAGTTGTTTAATATGCTGACCGGCTATTCCCGCCAGGAAAAATGGCGGAAAATTGCCGTCGCCCCGGTAAACCTGAGAGAAAGTTTTGTCAAAATGCTGAGCGATTGCATGCGTTATCATACACCGGAAAATCCGTCTTCGGTTCGTTTGGTGATGAATGCCCTGGTAGATCCTCAAATGATTCAACACCTCTATCGCGCCTCCCGAAAGGGGGTGAAGATTGAATTATTGGTGAGAGGTATTTGCTGCTTGATTCCGGGAATCAAGGATGTGAGCGAAAACATTTCGGTACGAAGTATCGTTGGAAGATTTCTGGAGCATTCCCGAATCTATTCTTTTACGGCCAATGGAAGCACTAAAGTCTATTTAGGAAGTGCCGACTGGATGCAAAGGAACTTAAACCGCCGTATTGAAGTTATATTCCCTATTGAGAACGCAGAGGTTCAGGCCTATATTCTAAACGTTCTCGATATTAGCTTTAAAGATACGGTCAATGCAAGAGTCCTGGATTCTGAGGGTCTCTACAAACGGGTCAGAAAAAAAGAGGGCGAAAAAGATATCAATTGCCATCAGATTTTCCTGCAAGAGGCTATCAGAAGACAAAAAATTATTGACACCATTAGCTAACAAATATGACAACAGAAGAAACCATATCTGAAATAGAGAAAGCCCAATTGGATGCTTTCTTTGAAACGGAGATGATGGTGCACATCCGGGCGCTTTATCATTTTGCCTACCGCCTGACCAACGATGAAGACGATGCCAATGACCTTGTTCAGGATACCTATCTCAAGGCCTACCGATTTATTCAAAGTTTTGAAAGAGGTTCTAACTCTAAGGCCTGGTTATTTCGCATTCTGAAAAACAGTTTCATCAACAATTATCGGAAAAATGTAAAAGAACCTTCTCAAATTGATTACGAAGAGGCTGAAAATTTCCTCAACACGGGAATTTCCAACTGGTCTGAATCCATTGACCTGAGAGATAAATTGTTCAGAGGACTGGTAGGGGATGAAATTACCAATGCCTTGAATTCCTTACCTGTGGATTTTAAGACCGTCATCATTTTATGTGATATTGAGGAGTTTAGTTATGAGGAGATCGCTAAAATCACGGATATTCCGGTAGGTACCGTTCGTTCCCGATTGCATCGGGCCCGGAAGTTGTTAAAAGACCAATTGGCAGGATATGCCAAAAGTATGGGGTACGCAACCGAGCCTTTTGAGGCCGAAGATACCCTGCAATTCAGTGAATCAGAATAATTTTAATACGTTAATACTATGAAAGACCAAAACGGCGTCGGATTAAGAAAGCAGGGTTCCCCCTATTCCGATGTGGAGTGTGAAGAAATTATCCGAAAACTTGAGGCTATGCTTGATGGGGACCAGGATGTTACACAGGACAAAGCCTTTATGGAACAGGTAGAGAATTGTGAGTATTGCCTGGAGCAGTATGAAATTGAAAAGTCCTTTAAAGAGTTGGTAAAATCCAAGCTCAAAGGCTTAATGGTGTCGAACTCCCTGGTGCAAAGCATTAAGGAAAAGCTATCTTTAAAAAGAGATTAATAATTTTGGCAGGAATTTTGTTGAAACTGAAAAAAATCAAAATCATGAAGACCTTTTTGTTTCTTTTATTTGCCTTAATGACCTTTTCGGTCAATGTTTTGACTGCTCAGGTTTTGCCTAAGTTTGCTTTTTACGAAACGGGCAATAAAGCCTTCACCAATGCCCGACTAAAAGCCGGTGTTCCGGTGGTAGTTGTTTATTTTGACCCTGATTGTGATCATTGTAACAAACAAGCCCAAATGATCAAGGCGGAGGTGTCGAAGTTTAACAATGTACAAATGGTGTGGGTTGCCTTCCCGGCGGATCTTGAGGCCATCAATGCATTCGGAAAAAAATATTTTCCGGCTCAGTTTGGTAAATCCTTCTTTTTCCTGAGAGACAATGACTACACCTTTGATAAAGCTTTCGGTTACAGTGAAGCGCCATCAATTTATATCTATAACAAAACCGGAAAATTGGTTAAATCTTACGCCAAGAAAGAAGTTTCTCCAACCGAAATTCTAAATGCCTTGAAATAAGCATCTATTTTATTGTATTTAAAAGCCCTCAGAGAAATTTGAGGGCTTTTTGTTTGTTTGCTTGGTGCAAGCCTCCGCTTGGTGCAAGCTGTATCGTTCTGAATTTATCTCCCAATAGAAGGATGGCATTCATCTGGTCTCGCGGATACTTAATGCTTATATAACCGTCTCCTTCTCTGCCGATGCCTTGTTGCGCTCTACCCATGCATGGGTAAAAAGTAAATCCCGATAGGATTTAAGATCGTTTAGGTGTTCCTGCATACCAAAGACATAAGTTTCAGGATTGTCTTCCAAAAACTTCGTCCAATGGGCAATTGCTTCTTGTGAGACCAGTCTTTCCAGGGGAAGTTTTTCCTCGGCAATTAATTTTCGAAAATGCCCCGTGATGGTGGAAATTGCCAAATTTCTGGCTTCCGCAATTTGTTCTATACTTTGTCCATTTTCAAAGGCCTCTAATGTCATTTGATAGGTCTGACCTTTGAATTTCTTAGGCTTATTATCCTTGGTTTCTTCAGTCTTTGGATTTTTCTTTACCCTACTTCTTTCGCCCCGTGTTTCTGTCTTCTCCTGATATCCAATATGCGAATTTTTAAATTCATTTATTATTCGGGAACGCCAGGATAATGTAGATATTTCATTCCAGGCTTGGTTTAAATCTAATTCCGGCTGGCGCTTAAATTGAATGAGTAAATCTGCTTTTTTAAAGGCCAATAATACCCGGCTTAATTCCGAATCCAATTCATCCAACTCCTCAACATATTGTTTAGTCTTGGATTTTTGAGACATCTGAAGTTTGTGTAATAATACTTTTTCATTCATCTTTTGCAGTAGAGGGTTGAAATAGGATATCGCCGCATGCATACGCTCATTTAATTTGTCTATATCCTCCAGTGCAATTAATTGATTTAATTGATTTCGGAATTTTGTGGCAGTTTCTTCCAGCGCCCGTATTTCATTTTTAATGTCAGAAGCCCAGCTATAGTGTTGCTGTTTCTCAGATCTTTCCTCGTCCTTATTATAGGAGGCGACATGGGTATTCCAATCTCTCAGCATCGAAGACAAATCAAATGCATGGAGGCAGAAGTTTTTTAAGTAGTTTTTGGATTGCGTCTGTAATAACTGATCGGTATTGCCCTGTATTTCTTTCTGTTGTTCGAACCGGGATAATGAAGGGTCATAGGGGACACCGTTCGGGCTAATGGGGGAAGATAAAACCAGGCCTGATAAGGATCTTAGTCTGGATATTGCAACATAGGCCTGTCCGGAGGCGAAGACCTTTTGAATGTCAATTATGGCTTTGTCGAAGGTAAGGCCCTGGCTTTTATGAATGGTAATCGCCCAGGCTAATCTTAATGGAAATTGAAGGAAAGTGCCAATCACCTCTTCCTCAATTTGTTTATTTTCCTCATTGACGCGATAGCGAATATTCTGCCATTCATATTTTTCCAGTTGAATCCGGTCCCCGTCCTCCCCCCGAATAATCACATAAGGTGGTTTAATTTCTTCTACCTTTCCTATTTTCCCATTGTAAAACCTCTGTCCTCCGGTGGGGTCATTTTTTATGTACATCACCTGAGCCCCAATTTTTAATTTTAATTCCGCTTCACAGGGGTAAATATTGGAAGGGAATTCCCCATTGATTTCTGCCGGACATATTTCCTGGTTTTGCGGAATTCGATTTAACTCGATATGATTGATTTCATCCGCATCCCGATTGTGTGTGGTTAGATGAATGTATCCATCTTCCTGTTTCCCTTGATAGCCTTCCTGGTAGTGCTGGTTTAATCTTGCAGTATCCGATTCCGTCAGGGAATTGTAGCGAATGTTATTTAACAGGTCGGTAAATTCTGAATCGGATTGGCGATAAATTTTATCCAGTTCGATATATACCGGAGGATGATTTCGCAATACTTGTGCATCGAAGAAAAACGGGGAAGGGTAATATTGTTTTAAAATATCCCATTCCTGTCGTTTGACTACCGGCGGCAATTGCATCATGTCTCCAATAAATAACACTTGTATGCCTCCAAAGGGCTGACGGCTTTTTCTGGCTTGTTGCAGAGCTAAATCAATCACATCCAATAAATCGGCCCGAAGCATACTGACTTCATCAATGATTAACAACTCTGCTTCTCTAATTAATTTTCGACGGTTCCCTGAGAATTTAAAATGCCGTCCAATGGTAGAGCGGGTTTCAAATTTAACTTCTCCAACAGAGAGCATTGGAATAAACGCCGGGATAAATCCTCCAAGCGGTAATTGAAACATGGAGTGGAGGGTAACGCCCCCTGCATTCAGCGCCGCAATGCCTGTTGGTGCAGTAATCAGCGTTTTCTTCAACGCGGACGCTCTAATCTTTTTCAGGAAAGTTGTTTTCCCGGTACCGGCTTTCCCGGTCAGAAACACATTTTCTGAAGTCAGTTGTATAAATCGCTCTGCCAATATACTGGCAGAAGAGGCTTCTTCTTTAAATTCGGTCATGGGCAATAAAATTATCCTAAAATTGGAAATACTTTGATGGTAAATCAAGTTATGAGCGCATCACACAGAAAGTTTTCCGGTAAATGTTAGGGCATTTTCCTGATATTCTGAAAATTATCGGAATTGAGGATAAGCCGTTTGGTTAGGTTTTCCGACAGCATCAATCGGCCATAGAGGCCCCCGCGAGTTTGAGGCGAGCAATAAAATTAAGTAGCCTCTTTTGTGACGATGTTACTTACATGGCTTTGAGGTAGCAATTTGATTGAAGTAGCACGCTTTTGCGTAGAGGTAAATTTATCACTGACATTGAACTCCACATTAGGCCTAAACGAAAGTTAAAAAATCACGGTATTTCGAAATTCTATTTTACCCTCATGTGGCAGAATAAGCACACGCCTTTGATGTTTATTCTTGTTCATTATATTTTCGCACTGATCAATATATCTTACTTGATTCATTATGTGCGCAATGAACTTTGCTGTTATGTAAAAAAACCAGCACACTAAATAAGGTATAAATTGAAGCGTAAAAGATCCGAGCTTAAACTTTTACGCCAAAAATATAGCCCACGAAGGCAGAAAGTAGCATTGCGATTGTTCCCCAAATGGTAATCCGAATCACAGCATTTTTGATGCTTGACCCACCTGTTTTTGCCGAGGTAATACCAAGTATCACAAGGAAAAAAATCGTGAAGCCATACAACCAATATTCCATGCCTTTGACTGGTGCAAATAGGACAATCAACATTGGCAGGATGCCGCCAACTGTAAAAGATAAGCCTGAAGCCAAAGCAGCCTGAATTGGATTTGCCTGACTTATCTCATTGATCCCTAATTCGTCTCGAATATGTGTGCCCAGTGCATCTTTTTCTGTCAACTCTATGGCTACCTGCATGGCTGTTTCTTTTTTTAGGCCGCGCCTTTCATAAATCTGAGCCAGAATTTGTAGCTCTTCATTGGGCATGGTTTTCAATTCATGTTCTTCCCTTTCAATATCTGCCTTTTCTGTATCTGTCTGAGAACTTACGGAGACATATTCCCCGGCGGCCATCGACAATGCACCGGCCACAAGGCCTGCAATCGTTGCAAGTAAAATCGGATCTCGTGTCGAACTCGCCGCTGATACGCCGATTGCAAGACTTGAAATAGAAATTATGCCATCATTTGCACCTAACACAGCAGCTCTCAACCAATTGCTACGATGTATGTAATGGCTTTTTAAATAATTGTCAATCGTTATCATATTTTAAGACTTGGTTCAGTTAAGCGGCGCATCTTTCGGCTTTATAGGTGAGAGGATGTTTTTCTTCCTCCCTTGATAGAGAGAAATACAATTCAATACTACGCATAATCTTCAATAGAGACATACCCTCTTGCCTGACTTAAATGAGTGGTAGGGCTTGTCTTTTTATTTTCGATCATAAGTGAGGTTCACAACTCCTGTCTCAAATTGTTCTACCTTGGTCAAGGTCCATAATACTTCCTTTCTTATTTCCGGAAAGAGTGGTATGCCTTCTCCAAGTGTATTCGGGATTAATGTCAAAATCATTCTGTCCAATAAATCCTTTTCCAGAAAGGCTGCGATTAGTTGTCCACCTCCAATCAGCCAAATGTCTTTTTCGGATTTTTTCTTTAATTCATTTATTAAGTCTGTTAGGTTTTCGGAAGTAGCTAAGGTTTCTGGCGTTGAGGGTTTAAAGTCTTTGTTGTTTGTTACAACATAAGATGTCTTGCCAATATAAGGCCAGTCAACTCCGAATCCAATAATTTCCTCGTAGGTATTTCTCCCCATGATTGTCGTTCCAACACCATTTAGAAATTCTCCATATCCGTGATCTATTTGATTGGGGTTTGGTAATGCATTTAGCCAATCTAAACTGCCGTCTTTTCGAGCAATTTTGCCATCAAGCGTTGTTGCTATGTAAAGTGTCGTTTTGCACATTTGTCTTATGTTGTAAAATTATGAACGAATTTATGATATTATCTTTTAACCTTGTCTATAATGATTTGCGCCTTTACGCAAGGCGGATTTATTCTAATTTGTTTTTATTCTTTAGTACTAAAAGTTCAAATCATTGTCTAGTGCCATCCCGCATCGCCCAGGGCATCGATCCGATTTCAATAAAAGTGATTTTATAATCTGCGTTATCTTTTCTTTCATTTACTTTCAAGTTCCATAAAATCCTCAAGAATAAATTTTTTCTGATATAACAAAAACAGTTTCAGCCGTGTCATTCCTTCCTTAACCATCCCAAAATTTGTTTATTCCTTATTTCCCATTTTCCGTTTTTGTTGTCAAGCATAAATACTGCTCTCGATTTGCTAGACGGTCCCGGATTTTGTTGTATGATTTCAATTATATTTTCTTTCACATTTGAAACAATTGCAACATGTCCATATTTATTATGTGTCGTGCCATCAAAAATTAACAGGTCGCTAACTTTAGGTTTTTTGACGCTTGGATTTGTGTATTGGATTAGGTTTCGTTTTTTACTTTTCTGTCCGTCTTTTAAAGTCTTGTTAAAAAAGTCTTTTGCGTGTCCATAGCTATCCGGCATTTTGTGTTTTAGATGCTCGTAGTAATACCGTTTTACAAATTCAACGCATTGATATTTTAGTCCTAAGTTATAGCCGTCTGCTGTTGTGTTTCTGCCTATTACATTGTCAATACTGCCGTTATAATAAACATAAACGCCGTTTAAACTATCAATTTGTTGTCCGACCGGAAAGTTTGTTTTGGGGTTAGTCTTTCTACAAGTCCAAATGCCAACGAAACTTAATATAAGAAGTCCGATTATTAAATATGTCCAATGTTTAATTTTCAATTTTTCCATCTGTTAGTGTTGTGTTTTAAGATGATGCATGGCGGTTTGCAGTTAACCGACGGTGGCGATTTTGAAGCACTACACTGTCAACTAATCACATACTTTGATAGAAGCACAAGGCTTGATTTAACAACTGAACAGCAACTTTTGGATAGGGGATGTTGGCGGTTGCCCATTCTATCCTTTGGTTTTTTGAGTTATGTCGTTTCATTATTGTTGTCTAATTATAAGATGCTATGGAATATGGATTTTCGATTGTCATCCTAAATGATTAAGTCAAGTAGTCCACATAAGCCTGCACCAATTATAATTGTCCACGAAATCCAATCTTTAAACTCATTGTTTTTGTGTTTAAGAAACATAATATGAAGTCCTAAATGCACAATCATAAAAATATTAAACCCTTTTATAAACGCTTCTATTTCTTGGCTGTGTGTCAGCTGCCAAAATATAAAGAAGAATAAAGGAATATGTGCGAAAATAAATATTATGTGTCCAAGTTTGTCACTGAGCATTGAAAGTCCTGGAAAAATTCGCCATTCTCGGCAACGAATTGCGTCCATTTCGTGCATTGTCAAAAGTGAAAGTCCTAAATAAAAGAATATATGTCCTGTCATAATATTTTGTCTGATTAATTTTATGTCTTCTCGTGACTATTTGGGTTGCAGCTAACGAATCGCTTGGCGGTGTTTTTGCCGCTTGTTACGCATATTTCCCCTTTGACTGAATTTCCTCCCTAACATATTCATAACAAATATTAAGAGTCCGTTGGGCGTTTTACATATATCAAAAATATGCACAAGTAAGTACAATTCCAAGTCACCTACGACTGAAGTCATTGGGAAAGGGAGATGCCCTTTTAGGGCAGGGGGTCCAATGACTGAAGTCATCGGAAAAGGGAGATGCCCTTACAGGGCAGGGGGTCCAATGACTGAAGTCATCGGGAAAGGGAGATGCCCTTACAGGGCAGGGGGTTCAATGACTGAAGTCATCGGGAAAGGGAGATGCCCTTACAGGGCAGGGGGTTCAACGACTGAAGTCATCGGGAAAGGGAGATGCCCTTACAGGGCAGGGGGTCCAATGACTGAAGTCATCGGAAAAGGGAGATGCCCTTACAGGGCAGGGGGTTCAACGACTGAAGTCATTGAGAAAGGGAGATGCCCTTACAGGGCAGGGGGTTCAAC
>CANHCC010000098.1 GCA_947459115.1 Bacteroidota bacterium
GCAAGCCCAATTAGGCTAAAGGCCCCCTCCGGGTAGCCTATAAATAATTAAACTTCCCACTATCAATTGTTTAGACCGAATTAAAGAACAATGTCAAAAAAAATCTGAAATTCCCTCTCCACTCGGGCAAAAAATTCGTTAACTTGTATTGAATTCCTAATCCTAAAAAAAGGAATTTGGGTTGCCATATGAATGATTTTGATGACTTTGATGACGAGGATTTTGACTTCGGGGACAACAAAGAGGTTGACCGGTTTGAAGCTATGCTTCAAAATGATCAATCCTTATTCTTTGACCTTTCCACAATATTTGAAATATATGGATTCTATCGGGTCCGGGGTGATTTTGAAAAAGCGCTGAAACTCATTGAGTATGGCCTAACCCAATATCCCCACGAAGCCAACTTATACTACAAGAAGGCGGATACCCTGTTGGAAGAAGGCGAAATGGAGAAAGCCATGGACGCAATCAATCAGGCGATTCAATTAAAGACGCATCCCAAATTCGTGATTCTTAAATCCAAGATTTTCATGGCCATGGGGCTTACAGCAAAAGCTATTTCCCTTTTGAAGGAGACCCTGACCTGGACACCCAATCCCTGGGAAATCTGGTATCAACTGGGCGCGACCTACAACATGGTGCATAGCTTTAAAGAAGCAGCGGAGTGCTACGGAAAAGCATTTGCCCTTCAACCTGACAATGAAGAGATCCTCTTAGACCAGGTGTTTTGTCTGGAATTGTCCGGCGCATTGGATGAGGGAATTGAGGTATATACGAAGTATCTGGATGATAACCCCTATAGTTATCCGGTCTGGTACAATATAGGTATTCTCTACGCCAGATTAGGCTTGCATGAAAAAGCCATTGATGCCTATGATTTTTGTCTGGCTATTGAAGAAGATTTTGCCTCCGCCTGGTACAACAAAGGATGTTCCTTGATGGAGCTTGGTAAATTTGAAGAAGCCATTCGCGTATTTTTGGAAGCATTAAGAAATGACAAGCAGGATGCCAGCGTCATGTTTTCCATAGCAGAATGCTATGAGGGCTTATCTGACCATGCGAATGCCCGATACTATTTTCGAAAAGTTACCACTCTGGCACCGGACATGGCGGATGCCTGGTATGGCATTGGATACTCCTTAGAAATGGAGGAGAAATATTTTGAAGCCATTCATTACTATCGTAAAGCCATTCAGGCCGACCAGGATCACTTCGATTCCTGGATAAGTCTCGCATTTTGTGAATACCACGCCGGAAATGAAGCGTCCGCACTTGAAGCACTTGAAGAAGCCATTCGCCTGAATCCGGAAGACGGTGAGCTCTGGCAGGAATGGTCTATGCTCATGAAAGAGGAAGGCAAATATGACCAGGCAATGGATATTCTTCAAGAAGGCATTACCAACAATCCGGAGCAAAGCGAATTGTATTATCTCTATGCCGGAATGTGTTTTTTGACAGGAAAAAGCAGAGAGGGAATGGTGTATTTAGAGAATGCCCTGATCATGGACTATAACAGACATGTGGTATTATTTGAATATTTCATGGATTTGAAGCAATTTCAACCTGTCGTTGAGTTAATAAGACAGTATAAAAGAAAATGAATTTTGAACTGAATCAATTACCATTTCGTACGGTAAAACCCAGAGAAGCAGGATTTACCATGGCCATGGACAAAGGCCTGAGCCCAAGAGAAGCTGAAGATTTTATCAGTGTAGCGGGAGATTATGTGGACATTGTCAAACTCGGCTGGGCAACTTCGTTTGTCTCCGGTGGCCTTGATGCCAAACTGGCAATTTATAGAGAAGCGAAAATTCCGGTGTATTTCGGAGGCACCTTATTCGAAGCCTTTTTAATTCGCAATCAATTGGCCGATTATGAAAGATTACTGGAAAAACATCAAGTGACCCATGTAGAAATTTCGGATGGCTCCATTGATATGCAGGAGTCTGAAAAGTATCGTCTTATCAGCCATTTTGCCAAAAATTATACCGTTCTCTCTGAAGTTGGAAGTAAGGATGCAAGCAAAGTTCTTGCGCCCTATAAGTGGGTAGAAAAAATGAAAAGTGAACTCGATGCAGGATCCTGGAAGGTCATTACCGAAGCCAGAGAAGGCGGCAATGTAGGCGTATTCCAGTCTTCCGGAGAAGCAAGAGGCGGACTTATCGAAGAAATTTTAAACTTCGTTCCGAAAGAAAAAATTCTGTGGGAAGCTCCTAAAAAAGAACAACAGGTATTTTTTATTCAAGCTTTAGGAAATGATGTAAACCTCGGCAATATTGCGCCCAATGAGGTCATTCCTCTCGAGACCCTAAGACTTGGCCTTAGAGGCGATACTTTTCATCTTTTCCTAAACCGTTAATGACCTACCCTGTTACCCACCTCAGAGAGAAAAGACAATTTCTCCCTAAAGATTTTACCTTCAAGACCTGGGAACAAGTTGAACCCTGGTTACAAAAATTAGAAAATCTTGAACCCGACTCTTCCGAAGCTTTTCTAAACTGGCTGAAGAGCTGGAATGAAATTAATGTGCTCTTAGAAGAGGACTTGGCTTGGAAATACATCCGAATGACTTGTGATACTGCTAATGAATCCATCCGCGAAGCATATGAGCAGTTCATTCGGGAGGTGTTGCCCAAGTACACGGTTGTAAATGAAAGGCTACAACGCAAGTATAAAGCATCGCCCTATCGTCATAACCTAACCGATCCGGCGTATCGGATATATGATCGTCACCTATTGGAGGCCTTGGAATTGTTTCGGGAGAAGAATATTCCGATACAAACCGAAATTAATTCCCTGGCTCAGGAATTCGGTGCGATCTCCGGTGCAATGTCCATTGAATGGGAAGGTCAAAATCTAACCCTTCCACAAGCCAATGCCCTGCTTGAAGACCACGACAGAACAAAACGAGAAGCGATTTGGAGATTGGTCTCCCAAAGAAGAATTCAGGATTCAGAAAAATTACACAACCTCCTCGATAAGTTATCCGACCTTAGAAATCTGGAAGCCAGGCAAGCGGATTGTAATTCCTATACAGAATATAAATTTCGTCAATTAGGGCGCATGGATTATTCCATAGCGGACTGTTTACAATTGCATGAAGCCGTAGAAAAAATTGTAAAGCCGGTTTATGAAAAGCTCATGCAGGAGAGAAAAGCCAGGTTGGGACTAGAGCGTCTTCGGCCCTGGGATTTAAGCGTGGATATTTATGGACAAAAACCCCTTGCCCCGTTTAAGAAAGGCAAGGACCTGATTGAAAAGTCCATACAGGTATTTGCTAAAATCCGACCGGAGTTAGCAGATATGGTCTCCACCTTAGATCAAATGCACCAACTGGATCTTGAATCCAGGCCAGGTAAAGCACCGGGCGGATATAATCATCCCTTATCTGAAACCGGAGCGCCGTTTATTTTTATGAATGCAGCGGGTACCCAGGATGACATGAACACCATGATGCATGAAGCAGGTCATGCCTTTCATTCTTTCCTAACCCATACACTGGAATTAAATGAATTTAAAAATACCCCATCTGAAATCGCAGAATTGGCTTCCATGAGTATGGAGTTAATTTCTGCATCCCATTGGGATATTTTTTATCCAAATCAACAAGAACTCGTAAGAGCCAGAATAGACCATTTGGGTAACTGTCTTTCGTTACTCTGCTGGGTAGCAACCGTTGATTCTTTTCAACACTGGCTTTATGCAAATCCACAACATTCCCATCAGGCAAGAGAAGAAGCGTGGGTGCAATGTTATCAGAGATTTCAGGGAGACATCGTGGACTGGTCAGGCCTGGAACAAGTACGCGCCTTGATTTGGCAAAAACAATTGCACATTTACGAGGTACCATTCTATTACATTGAATATGGGCTCGCTCAATTAGGAGCGCTTGGTGTTTGGAAAAATTATATTGCAAATCCGGAGAAGGCTGTTGATCAGTATCTGAATGCCCTAAAATTAGGATATACCAGAAGCATTCCTGAAGTATATGCCACGGCAGGAGTTCAATTTAATTTCTCACCGGAATATATTCAAGAAATCATGGATTTCGGAATATCAGAATGGGAGAAATTAAAAGCACAATTAACCTGAGAATTAAAACTCCAGGTACTGAAATGCTACTTGTCCTTCACTCACAAACTGGAACACAAATAAAATAGCCCCAATTAAAATAAGGGATTGCGTGTACCAGGAAAGTCGGGAAAATCTTTCCTGAAATACTGTGGTAATTCTATTCGGAAGGTAATGTAGAAAAATAACAATCAGCAATAAATAAAAGGGCTTTGAATAGGTCTCTATCCAATAGGGAAATAATTCCCCCTTAAATCGAGTAAAAATTCCGTTATACATTTCCATGGCCATTTCTAAAGAATCGCTTCGAAATAAAATAACAGAAAATACGATAAAATTAAGGGAGAGTAAAATACTGCCTACATTCCAAAATTTACCAGGCACCTTCTCTCGAAGCCCTTGTCTCCATTGAACCGAAAAGAAATCCCAGGCAATTGCAAGACCATGCAAAAGCCCCCATAAAATAAATGTCCACGCAGCACCGTGCCATAAACCCGATAACAAAAAAGTAACAACCACGGCAGCAATCGCAGCATTTTTACCGTGCGCCCGCCAGGCAAAATTCAAAGGAATAAATACAAATTCCTGAAACCAACGAGAGAGAGAAATATGCCATCGTCGCCAAAAATCTGAAATATTACCAGCCATAAAAGGCTGATTAAAATTCTGCTGAATTCGAAATCCAAATAACAAAGCACCCCCTATCATCATTTCAGAATATCCGGAAAAATCTAAATACAATTGAAAGGTATAACCATAAGCCGCAATCATATGCTCCATACCTGTAAACAAGTGAGGATTATCAAATACACGATCTACAAGATTCAAGGCTAAATAATCGGCAAAAGCATACTTTTTAATCATGCCAATTAAAATTAAAAAGAGGGCCTCACCATTTTCCTGTTTCGTTGAAATATGCGACTCTTTTAATTGAGGCAAAAAATCCCTTGCCAAAACAATTGGCCCGGCCAGAATGGTAGGAAAGAAACTAACATATAATAAATAATTTTTATAATCTGTTTCTGCCTCCTCGATTGACTCATTCATAATGTCGAGAATATAACTCAAGGATTTAAATACAAAAAAAGATATCCCTACCGGTACCATCCAGAACTCCGGCTTATACCAGGGAATCCCTAAGGCATCTGTAAAAAACCAGAAATATTTAAATCCACCCAGAACGCCTATATTCATCACTAAAGATAGATTACGCCAAATAAAACGCCTATCTTCAGAAGTTTGTAACATCTTTTTTCCAATCGAATAATCCAGAAAAGCCATGCCCGCCAACAACACAACAAAAGGCCCACTGAGTAAATAATAAAAAAATAGACTAAATAACAACAAAATAAGATGACGATCCTTGGCTCGCTTTCCTAATAACTGATATACAATAAATAAAATAGAAAAAGCCAATAGGAATCCAACGGAATTAAACTGTGGCCTGATCCAATCACTAAAATCTAACATCTGTTGCTCTAAAATTATGGTAATTTAATTTTCATGCCCGGCTTAAGGGCATCCGAATTGAGTGCGTTCAGTTTTCGAATTTTCTCCACTGTAGTCCCATGTTTTTGAGCGATGCTCCAAAGGGAATCACCACTACGAACGGTATATACCGTTTTGGTCACCACAGATTTATCAGCAGGAGATTTAACTTCAGGTTTTGCTTCAGCAGGCTTAGCGATAGGCGAGGCCGTTGCACTCTGACTCACAACTAATTTTTGTCCGATGGAAATTCGGTCGCTGTTCAATGCATTCCATTTTTTCAATTGCGTAACGGTTACACCAAATCGTTGTGCGATACTTCCTAAATTATCTCCGGATTTGACAATGTATTTGGTGCTATTCACAGGTAGGGCATCCCCTGAAACAGGCAGGCTCTGTGCCGGCTCCGGGATTTCATCCAATATAAAGGCGTCTTTAGATCCTCGCATCCATTGTAAAAATCCATTTAGATAAGCTTGCACATATAATTCTCCTTTAATGGCATAACCATTAGCGGTTAAATGCACTCTGTCCGGTTTAGCCAATTGATGTTGATACCATTTATTCATGGCATATTGTCCTCCACTGATACGGTAATAATCGTAAAAACCACAATTCATTTCAAATGCAATATTTCTGGCAATTGCGGCAAAGCGTTTACATTCTGCCACATTCCGTTTTCGACAATAAATATCCTGTGAACAGGTCACCAAAATAGAAACAGTTGGGCAAACCGCCCGAATCACACGAACCACATTGCGTAAATTTTCCTCGAATACCGGTTGATCAATAATCTTAGGATAAAAATCATTTGCACCTAAATCTACAACTACTAAATCCGGATTTATTTCCCGAATTTGTTCAGGCATCAGGCCTTGTCTCAAAATAGCTGTATAACCTGCGCCATTAATGCCAACACTATGATATAATAAGCCTTTTCCTGAAATACTCTCAATGGATAACCCATAGCATTGGAAATAGGTAGCCTTTTCAGAATTACGAACCAAACGAATGGTAAAATCCGTGGGGGGGGATGGCAATACAATCCTGGCATAAGGTAATCCATCCTCGATGCTACACTGAATCGGAATTGTATCACCGGAGGGATAAATAATTTGTGCATCAAACACCCGCTCATTTTTATCACAGTATAATTTCAGCACCAAATCTTTGTCCTCAATAAATCCATCACGAAATTGAAAACGGAAACCGGCCTGAACATCTTCTGTATAAATGGTAGCACCTGAAATGCCTAGGGTAAATTCAGGATTACTTTGAATATTTCGTGCGAATCTCCAAACGCCAAAAGACCATGTACGATAATCCCGGGTGGCATGAGTCCCTGCTGCCGCATATGGAAACACCATTCCTCGTCCACCATGACCAAAAATATATTGCATCTGATCCCGTATTTCACCGGTAAAAAAATCAGCCTGAACATGAGAATCCCCAATATGCAATACCTTTACCTTCCTTTTATCTGCGCGGCTCAGCGCTTTATAAAATGTTGTTAAGGCCAAACTATCCTGCCATTCCGGATAATTTAATTCATACCGAATGAAAGGATATTTCTTAGAATAAACAGATCTGGATTTAATGTAAGTAGAATCCTGAACACTATATTCCATGGATTGAATATCTGTTGCAAACAAAGATTCTGATTTTGAAAAAAGTAAAATCAAAATTCCGATAAACAGAACGATTCCTAAGCCATATGTATAAAAAGACCTGATCATTTGGAATTTTTATACCGGATATAAGCGGCCATTAAATCTTCGTGTATTTTAGCAGCAATTAATTCCTGTCCCCCGGGAGATAAATGTCCGTCCTTCGCAGCCAATTTCTTTTCATGCCAAGCCAATAAAGATCTTTCCCCACCCATGGCTTCGAATAAATCCCAAAAGGCACAACCGGCCCGCAAAGCTGCTCGCTTTTGTGCATCGCGGAATTCTTTTAATAAGGGCCAGGTAACCTCCTGCCCTTGAACACGGGTAAGCATATCTCCTACGCCAATGACCAAAACAGATGCCTGAGGTGCCAGTTGGCGAAATCTGGAAAATATCCGGTAATATACCTGCTCAAAGTATTTACATTCGCCAATGGAATCCAAAAACGGAATGGCATTATTGCCGAATTGAAAAATAAATAATTTTATATTTTGATTGACGGCCTGTCCGGATAGAATGTCTTGGGGAATTTGTAGTAACCCATCACCGGTATGACCTCTAATAGCATAATTATCTACCTGAACCCCTTTTTCATTATCCGCATATATCCCATAAAATACCGGGCTGTTATCCGATTCAAACTCTAATTTAAATTCCTTATTTCCGGCAGGAAGAGGCAAAGTTTGTTCATTCCATCTCTCAGTGCCGGATAAATTGATGGAATTTTTAGATGTATCCCCGGAAATTACCGTCATTTTAACAGGCACCGCAGGCGCCGCATAGGCGAGACGAACCTTTTCAAAACTACTGCCGTGAACCATCTGAAAATTTAAATTCGCCCGGCTTCCATCAATCACTTTAATACGAAAACTATCCGGGGCAACAGAATCCTTCATTTCCACCCTTACAAAACGAAAGGCTGCACCGGAAATACCATATAATCCGGATGCCAATTTATTTTGAAATACACTATGACGCTTCCAATTCTCACTGCCCCGTCTGGCATAGGCCCAAACTGAAGCAGGATCTGCAAATGGAATAAAACCCGTTCCTCTTCCACCAAAATTAGACTGGAATAAATTACGGAGATGAGCAGTTACCCGATCGCCTTCAATTTGAGAATCACCATAATGGGCAATGCGAAGCATTTTACCTTCCTGCACAGAATCCAAGGCCTGAAAAAAAGCAAGTAATTCGGTCGGAATATCTGCATTAAGAAAACCCTTTTTAGTTAAATCAATTTCCGGTAAAGCTAAAAGGCTGTCTTGCCTCACCTCCTGTCTCAATTTAGATTGATTGGTATAATCTTGTATTAAGGAGTCGGTCCTTCCTGCATTTTCTGGCTTGGGAATACCCAGTGTCCATAATTCGTTAACATTAAAAAAGGAAAGTCCCAAGGGACCTTTTTCACCCCCTCCGGGAAATAAATAAGCAAGGCCGGTCATTGCAACCCACATGGCTACAATAATCCAAACAACCTCAGATTTAATGGGTTTCAAGGGATTCAGGATTTCTTTGACACAATTAAATCCACCATGTCCCCAACATTCTTCATGCCGGTTAATTCTTTTAATTTGAATCTTACCCCAAAATAGGTTTCCACCTCATGTATCATATTCAGATGGGTAAGAGAATCCCAGCGCTTTACATCTTTAGCGCTCATCTCCCGAATGACCTGAAGACCCGGATCTGAAAATACTTTTTGAAATATTGGATGCAATTCCTGCAGCACTTGTTCTGATGTCATATGTTAAATTCTTTTCGAAGTAAAATTTTAGAATGCCCCGGATATACTTCATGAATATCCTGAAAGTTACCAGAATATTCCGCTTTGCTCACCTGAATAAAACCGGCTTTTACATAAGATTTTAAGGCCGCCTGATTTTCTCCCGACAACTGAATTTCTGCACCCGGTAAGTCAGGATGTAAAGACTTAAAATGTTGAAGTACGCTTTCTATTAATTGGCCGGCAAGCCCTTTTCCTCTGCAATCCGGTTGCACAAAGATAGATTCGAGTTGGAGATAACCCGGGCTGCGATTCAGCTGCAACTGTCTCAATCGTTTTAATCTCTCCTGAGCCTCTGTCCTTTGAGTGTCTGAAATAAAATGATACACCAGGGTACTCATCAATAAAGCAGAGGATTGCCCCGATTCATTTTCAATCCATGCGCTCAACCCTGCAGATGGTGTAGCACTTGCTTCCAATAGCCAGAATTGTGACAGACACCACTCCTGACCTGCTATATCCTCCTGAAGGATTTCCAATACGATTTCTGAAAAAGCCTTTTCAGGAATATTAAATAATGCACACCAGGGAATCGGACCAGAAGCGCCTCTTTCTGCTTCCAAAATTCCCTGTGCCACGAAATGCATATCTGCTAAACCAGCCTGTCGAATAGAGTAAAGCATATCCATCAGGCTGGAATTAATGTGGCCAGATATTTTCGATCGATTTTCCCATTTACATTTAAGGGAAATTGCTCCAACCCGATCCATTGCGTAGGAATCATATAGCCTGGGAGCAATCCTTTTAGTTCTTCCTGAACTTCAGAAAAATGCAGGTCCGGCTTATTAATAAA
>CANHCC010000099.1 GCA_947459115.1 Bacteroidota bacterium
GGATAAATACTTTTTTCATTTTTGTGTGTTTAGTGAATTTTCAAAAGTGTTAATCTCTAAGAATAATTCCGCAAACCATAAAATTTTATTGGCGCTGGTCTCAAACCGGTAAGCTGCTTACCCCAAGCAACGACAAATACTAAGTATATTCTCTATACCTTTTAAAATAACTAGCACAAAAAATAAAAAACCTTGCAAATTCAAATCTGTCTTTTGAATTTACAAGGTTTTTCAGGAGGGGAAGCTCCCTTCAGGGCGGTCTTTAATTTTTAATCTGTTTTTTCTTTCCAACGACATAATTCCCTCACTGCGCATGCTCCACACTTGGGATTTCGCGCAAGACAAGTGTAACGCCCATGCAGAATTAACAGGTGATGGGCATCCGGAACGCGTTCTTTGGGAATGAGTTTCATGAGCTGCTGCTCGATGGCAAGGGGCGTGGTGCCTTTGGCAAGGCCCATTCGCTGAGAAACCCGAAATACATGGGTATCAACTGCCATCGCGGCCTGACCATATACAACCGATACGATCACATTCGCCGTTTTTCGACCGACACCGGGTAAGGTCGTGAGTGCCTCAATCGAATCCGGTACCTCCCCTCCATAGAACTCTACCAGGCGCTCCGCCATGCCGATTAAATGTTTGGCTTTGTTGTTCGGAAAGGATATGGATTTAATCTTTTCAAAAACTTCTTCAAAGGTGGCTTTTCGGAGTTGATGAACGGTCGGAAAGGCTTCAAATAAGGCCGGCGTGACCAGGTTCACCCGCTTATCGGTGCATTGGGCAGACAGGATAACGGCAACCAATAGTTCGTAAGGATTGCGATAGGCAAGTTCGGTTTCGGGGTGGGGGATGGCAACTGCAAGTTTGTCTAAAATTTGCAGGCATAAGGCTTTCTTGGTCATACCTTATTTGAAATCTGTTAGCTCTGAAAGATGCTTGGCAACCAGACGGGTTCGTTCCCCTTGCTTAATTTTCAATTCCGCTTTTCTCAACGCAATTTGAGATTCTAAATAAGCCAATTCTTCTGTTTGATTAAGGATATTGAGGTCGAACAGTTGCTCCAGGGTGCGACGCAATTCTGCCCTTAGCTCTGCTTTTTTTCGTAGGTCGGTGGAAGTCAAAAAGGCCCGACTGAGTTGATGCGCCTTTTGATTCAGGTCCGCCTCAAGGGTCAATGCCCTAAATGTTTCAGGGGCCTCCTGACGCAATTTTTCAAGATACACCTGATCCGCTGGTAAAGGGCTCCGGTTCCCCGACCCGGAAATCATGGAGATATCCGTCACTCTTTCCGGCTGTATCAAAAAACTTTTACCGCCAAGCATCAATTCTACTGAACGAATTCCCTGAAACGATGCATAAAATTCTGTCTGTCGGGTTAAGGGTTGCAATCCGGGCGGTAATTCCTGCTGGGGCAATAAATTGCCATTCACCCATAATTTTCCTGCATCTAATCGAATGGTCTGTAATACTAAGTGTTCCTTTTTTGCCTGAGGAAAGGCCGATTTCTCCAAAAGTTGAGACCCACTGATTCTCAAGGCCTGGGACCAAACCGGACCCCAAACGCCCAAAGTCAGGAAAAAGTAAATCAGATATTTCATAAGTCAGTACAGCCTGATGTATTTCAGGGTTGTGCTGTGGTAAATTTAAACACTTTTTGCCCGGAATAATTAATCAGTTCATATTCATTCTGTTTCAGAGACGCCGGCAGGAGTCTCTCATCTTCCATCCTCTGAAGACGGTGGTGAATCCAACTATGGTCGTCGGTAAAAGATTCCGGATTCGACATCTCTCCCGCCGAAAACCAATCAGTATGGAAAGCATACCCTACCGTCAGAATGGTCATCAATGTTAAAGCAGCCCAGTAGGATGCTTGGTGAAGTTTGATTCCTTTCTGTTTCGGGACGGCCCTCATCGCTTCAGCTGCTTGTCGCGCTGTTTCCAGAATGCGGGTTTCAGTTCTGTCAGAGGGTTCAAGATGGACTTCTGCTAACAGGCCCTTGGTTTCCTGAAGGGACTCATAAGAAGCCCACATCTCCGGATCTTTACACAATACTTCGAAGAAAGACTGATATTCTTCTTCGTCCATTTCATCATATAAAAATCGGAGGATATCGTGCTCAGTGTAAAGTTGTTTCATGCACTTCTTTGTTATGAATGAATGCTGTATTTCTGCATTTAGCTACCATTTCCATTTAACCTGATTTCAGACCCGGTGCGGGTTTCATCCATCATCCGTTTGAGATTGACCAAAGCATAACGCATCCGCCCTAATGCCGTATTGATGCTCACCTGAGTCAGATCCGAAATTTCTTTAAATGACAAATCAGAATAATGCCGCATGATGAGTACTTCCTTTTGTTTATCGGGAAGCTGATCAATTAGATTTCGAATATAACGCTGATTCTCGGCTTGTATTATTTTTTTCTCCGGACTTTCTTCGACTTTTCCGATGACATTAAATAAGTCAAAGGACTCGTTGGAGTGCAGCATCGGGTTTCGTTTGTCTTTCCGGAAGTAATCTATGGCCAGGTTGCGGGCAATGCGAATTACCCAAGGTAGAAATTTCCCTTCTTCATTGTACTTATTTTCCCTGAAATATTGAATGACTTTGATGAGGGTTTCCTGATATAGGTCCTCAGCAAGATCCCGATCGCGTACGATGAGGGCAATGGTAGAGAAAATTTTGGATTTGTGACGGCTGTGTAAAACTTCGAAACACCTTTCGTTACCTCTCTGAAATTCATGAATGAGTTCCAAATCAGTGAGATGGGAGAATGGATTTTTCATAGTATCTGCGCTTAAATTGTTGCGTAGAAGTTTTACACCATAAGCATGCCAAAGTTGTATAGAGTTCAAAACGAAGTTACGATTTAAATTGTTGTATAAATGGTAAAAAAAATCTGTTGGAATTTTTTCCTCAATTGTAATACCTGCATCCGGGATTTTAAACAATTCAATTCTAACAGACGATTTTATAGTACAGATACCCTAATTTCACTGTTTAATTTTTCCTTACCATGTCCAGACCACAAGAAATACTGATAAAAGGCGCCAGAGTCCATAATTTGAAAAATGTCACTTTGGCTATTCCAAGAAACAACCTGGTAGTCTTTACCGGGGTAAGTGGTTCAGGAAAATCCTCCCTTGCCTTTGATACCCTTTATGCAGAAGGGCAGCGGCGCTATGTGGAAAGCCTGAGCTCCTACGCCCGACAATTCCTGGCCAGAATGGATAAGCCGGATGTGGATTATATCGAAGGCCTTTCTCCTGCCATCGCCATTGAGCAAAAGACCATTTCTTCTAATCCCCGGTCCACGGTTGGAACGGTGACAGAAATTTTTGATTACATGAAACTGCTGTTCGCCAGAGCCGGTCGTACCTTTTCCCCGATTTCTGGAAAAGAAGTCAAGGCGGATTCAGTTTCCGATGTCGTGGACTTTATTCTTTCCTTAAAATCGGGAAGTCGGGTTTACATTTACATCAAGCAGGAGGCTTCCCCTAAAACCATTCGCAGAAATCTGGAAGTTGCGCTTCAGAAAGGCTTCACCCGAATTATCGGTCCGGATGCCGAACTTTTACTGATTGAAGACCTTTTAGGTGAAGAAAAGTTACCTATTAAATCCACTTATTATCTATTAATCGATCGGGTAATTATTCAGGAGGGCGACGAAGAATTGACCTCGAGACTAGGAGACAGTGTTCAGACGGCTTTTTTGGAAGGCGAAGGGACTTGTCTGGTGGAATCGGGTGGGGTGGAATACCCCTTTTCGGATAAATTTGAAGCCGATGGGATGCCTTTCGAACGGCCAACGCCCCAAATGTTTGCATTTAACAATCCCTATGGCGCATGTAAAAACTGTCAGGGATTTGGGCGGGTCATGGGAATTAGTGAAGAGCTGGTAATTCCGGATAAGTCCAAGTCTATATATGAAGGCGCTGTAGCCGCGTGGAATGGACAAACCATGAGCAGTTATCTCAAGCGATTTATTCGGGAGGCTTATGATTATGACTTTCCCATTCATCGTCCTTATTTTAATTTATCCGATAAGGAAAAAAAACTCCTGTGGAAAGGGGCTCCCAGCGTACATGGGTTGGACCATTTCTTCAAAGATATTGAATCTCAGTCTCATAAAATTCAGTATCGGGTAATGCTGTCCCGTTTTCGTGGATTCACCAAATGCCCGAAATGTGAAGGAAGCCGAATTCGGCCGGATGCTGCCCATGTGAAAATTCATGGACATTGTATTCAGGACTGGTTGGAAATGCCCATATCAGAGCTGGGACCTTTATTAGATTCCATCAGCTTTACGGACTATGAATCTAAAGTCGCCGGAAGGGTCATACGGGAAATTCGTTCCAGATTGAAATTCCTCCAGGAAGTAGGACTGGGGTATCTGTCATTGAATCGCCCCTCCTCCACACTTTCAGGAGGGGAGTCTCAGCGAATTAATCTGGCTACCTCCCTGGGAAGTAGCTTGGTGGGTTCGCTTTATATACTGGATGAACCCTCAGTAGGACTTCACCCAAGAGATGCCGATAATCTGGTCGGCGTATTGGAGGCCCTTCGAGACATTGGAAATACGGTGGTGGTAGTCGAGCATGATGATTTAATCATGGAGCGGGCCAATCATATCGTAGATATTGGGCCGGGCGCCGGAGAGCTTGGGGGAGAAATCTGCTTCGCCGGCCACTATACGGAACTCCTAAAGTCTAAAAAATCCCTGACAGGGGAATACTTATCCGGTAAAAAAAGCATACCCCTCCCGCCAAAACGGAGAACTTCCAATCGCTGGATTCGCCTCGAGGGGGCAGCGGAAAACAATCTGAAAGGAATCGATGTAGAGATTCCTTTGGGGGTATTGACGGTTGTATCCGGCGTTTCAGGATCCGGAAAGACGACCTTAATTAAGGATATTTTGTTTCCGGCTTTGCAGAATACCTTCTTGCCCGGTTCGGCCCATACAGGATCTTTTGGCGCACTTTCAGGCGCGCTCAAAGACCTAAAATCGGTAGAAATGGTAGATCAGTCTCCTATCGGAAGAAGTGCCAGATCCAACCCGGTCACCTACATCAAAGCCTGGGATTTTGTCCGTGACCTTTATTCCAAACAACCTGAAGCGGTCAGAGGCCGGCTTATGCCCTCTCACTTTTCCTTCAATGTGGCAGGCGGAAGATGTGATGCCTGCCAGGGGGAGGGCTTCACAACAGTTCAAATGCAGTTCATGTCAGATGTGGTTTTGACCTGCGAAGCTTGTGGCGGAAAACGCTTCCGTCAGCACATACTTGAGGTAAAATACCATGAAAAAAATATCTACGATATCCTGAATATGACCGTAGATACAGCTGTGGAATTTTTCAAAGAAGAAAAAAAGATAGGCACTCGCCTGAAGTATTTGCAAGATGTAGGACTGGGATATATTCGCCTGGGCCAAAGCTCCAGCACCTTGTCGGGGGGCGAGGCTCAACGAATAAAGTTGGCTGCCTTTTTGGCAGAGTCTTCTAATGGGGGCTCTACCTTGTATATTTTTGATGAGCCAACGACCGGTTTACATCTGGATGATGTACGGAAATTATTAGAATCCCTTCAACGATTAATCGAGGCCGGCAACACCGTAATGCTTATCGAGCATCACCTGGATGTAATCAAATGTGCCGACTGGATTCTGGATTTAGGCCCCGAAGGGGGACAGGGTGGAGGGGAGTTGGTATTCTCCGGAATCCCCGAGGATTTGATCAAATGTAAGGCCTCCCACACCGGGAAATACCTCAAATCTAAACTTTCCTCCTCCAAGGGGTAGTTATCAATCTATTACTTTAATAAGATTATCCTTTTAACCTGATTTATAAAAAATTAAGGTTAGGGATTTTTTGTAGTTTTCGTTCTTGCTATAAATATTAGTATTGTGGATTTATTATGTTTTTATATATTTGAAAATCAGTTTTAAATGTTGTTTTGATTAAAGTAAAGCTTTTTATAAACGCTATTTTTGTACTTACTCGAGTTTGTGGTAATTGACCCTTGACATTTGAAATTTTTAAGTCGCATGACTTCTCCGGTTCTTGCCACTTCTTATGAATTATTTTCTTTATTTATCAGTAATATGTAGTAATTTTATATTGTATTCATTTTAAATTAATGGCGTCGTTAGATGGCCTGTGAGAGGTTAATTTGAAATTTGTTTTGTTTGATATAATCTCATAATTAGAGGGATTAGTTTATTTAGTTTTACTTCATGTAATATTTTGGGTAAAATTCACGCGTGCCTTTTTGGCATACTTTGCTTAATCGAATAAAACTCTTATTTCGGAAAGTACAAGGATCGTATGTAAAAATTGTCCGCTATAATTCTCCTTTCCAGGCATTAATATGATGAATAGTACAATAGAATAACGCCTTAATTGAATTTGACTCGTGGGGAGCATCCGCTCGGACAGGGATTAAATATGAGATATTTTTTATTCGTATCTCCCTCATTTGGCCGAGGGTCTTTCAAAAAAAAAGCCGGTAGTAATTACCGGCTTTGCAATTCAAATGAAAATTAAATTATTTATTTTTATTTGAAAAGTCCGAAAAGTTCGGCTTTTACAAGGTTGACAATTTTGCCTAAGTCTTCAGGTTTTTCCTTGAAGTTATTATCATCAATAGCGACTTCAATCTTTTTTCCCAGGTTGTAGCTTTCATACCACGCCTCATATCTTTCGTTCAGGCGACGCAAATAATCCAGGCGAATGGAGTCTTCATATTCTCTCCCTCTTTGCTGAATCTGATCCACGAGGGCAGGTATTGAGCCGCGCAGATAAATGAGTAAATCGGGAGGTTGAATTAAATCCGAAATGGTGTCAAAAAGGGAAATATAGTTTTCATAATCCCGTTTGGAAAGTAAACCCATTGAATGAAGATTGGGTGCAAATATGCGCGCATCTTCATAAATGGTTCTGTCCTGAATGACATTCTTTTTGGATTTTTGTATTTGAGAGAGGGTTCTTAACCTGGAGTTCAAAAAATAAATCTGAAGGTTAAAAGACCAACGCTGCATGTCTGAATAAAAATCCAGCAAATACGGATTGTTGCCGGGATCCTCATATTGGGGTTCGAATCCGATATGTTTGGACAACAGTGTCGTCAGGGTGGTTTTTCCTGATCCGATATTACCGGCAACGGCGATGTACATTCTTTAGGTCAAAAAGTGGTAGCAAAAATAGGGAATCTGTGGAATAATCAAACTAAATGTTAAGATGTTGTGGCAAAAGAACTTCATTTTTTCAAAAAGTCGCCTTACTCGTAGGAATTTAGGTTGTGTTTTGCTCTGGTAAGTAACTTACCTTTTCCCTAATTTGCCTCAACCTCACATAGTCGAGAACCCAAGCGCTTTCCGAACTCTTGCCAATACAAGCGATGAAATTTCCCTTGCCCGATGCTGGCCTTTCAATAAAATCTGCTGAACCTCATCCGGATTTTGAGAGAGGCGGTCAAATTCCTTTCTTTCGTTTTGAAAAGTCTCCATCACTCTTTCAAATAAAATTTGCTTGGCAGTGCCAAAGCCAAAATTGCCTGCCCGGTATTTTTCTGCGAGTTCGGCCTTTTCAGAATCAGTGGCCAAAAGAGAGTATAATTTATATACAGTGCAAAGTTCCGGGTCTTTAGACTCTTCCAAAGATTGGGAACCGGTCACGATTTTATTGATATTCTTTTTGAGGTCTTTATCATTCTGGAAGATGTTAATGGTGTTTTGATAACTTTTGCTCATCTTTTGACCATCCGTTCCCGGCACAATCATGACTTCCTGCTGAATAGAGGCCTCCGGAATAACAAACGTTTCGCCAAGGATTCGGTTAAAGGCGCCGGCAATATCTCTTGTAATTTCCAAATGCTGTAATTGGTCTTTGCCTACGGGGACAATGTTGGCATCGTATAGCAAGATGTCGGCAGCCATAAGCACGGGGTAGGTAAAAAGTCCGGCATTCACATCGCTAAGTCTATTGCTTTTGTCTTTGAAAGAGTGCGCATTAGCCAGCATGGGGTAGGGCGTGAAGCAATTGAGATACCAGGTGAGTTCGCAGACTTCCGGCACATCTGACTGTCGGTAGAGAATCCCTTTGTCTGTATCAAACCCACAGGCGATCCAGGCGGCTGCGACGGCCAATGTATTTTGTCTCCTCAGCTCTGCATCTTTTAAGGTGGTGATGCTATGCAAATCGGCAATAAAGAATAGAGCCTGATTTTCGTCTTTTTTGCTCAGTGCAACGCCTGGTAGGTAAGCCCCCAATAAATTTCCCAAATGGGGAACCCCGGTACTTTGTACTCCTGTTAATATTCTTGCCATAGGGGCAAAGTTAAATTTTTCCTTGCTGCAAGGTTCAACTTGCTGCAAGGAAAAGTCCTGAAAAATCCGGAATTTTGTGTTATGATTGAAAATACCCGTTTTGCAGAAATGACAGCATCTGAAAAAGCAATGGAGCTTGAAGCCCGGTATGGGGCACATAATTATCATCCCCTGCCCGTCGTGCTGTCGAAGGGAAAGGGTATTCATTTATGGAGTCCTGAGGGAAAACAATATTTAGATTTTTTGTCTGCTTATAGTGCAGTGAATCAAGGACATTGTCATCCACATATTATTCAGGCTTTGGTCAGGCAGGCTGAAACCTTAACGCTTACTTCAAGAGCTTTTTATAATGACCGTTTGGGCGAAACGGAAGCCTTTATTGCCAATTACTTTGGCTATGATAAGGTGTTAATGATGAATAGTGGAGCCGAGGCCAATGAAACTGCCTTAAAGATTGCAAGAAAATGGGCCTATGAAGTGAAAGGCGTCAAAGATGGTATGGCCAGGATTGTTGCGGTAGAAGGCAATTTTCATGGAAGAACTACCGGTATCATTAGTGCAAGTACGGACCCTACGGCCCGAAATCATTTTGGTCCTTTTATGCCGGGTTACGATATTATACCGTACAATGATTTAAAGGCGTTGGAGGAAGTGCTCTCAAATCCTGATGTCGCTGCCTTCTGGGTTGAGCCGATTCAGGGGGAGGCAGGTGTTGTGGTTCCGGATGAGGGCTACCTGGCCGGCGTAAGGGCTTTATGCACAAAATATAATGTCTTAATGTTTGCGGATGAAGTTCAAACGGGTATCGGTAGAACAGGTGCACGCATCGCCTGCGACCATGAGGGTGTTAAACCAGATCTGCTTGTGTTGGGTAAAGCCTTGTCCGGTGGGGTCATGCCGGTTTCTTGTGTTTTAGCAGATGATGGGGTGATGAATGTCATTCGACCCGGGGAACATGGTTCTACTTTTGGGGGTAATCCGTTAGCCTGTGCTGTGGCGGTCGCTTCTTTAGAAGTGATAGAGCAGGAAGGTTTAATGGAAAATGCCAGAAATTGTGGGGAGATTTTTAGGCGAAGAATGAAAGCTATAACTCATCCTTTAAGAGGACTGGTCAGAGGAAAAGGTTTGTTGAATGCCGTTATTATAGAGCCTTATCGTGAAATTACTGCCTGGGAGGTGTGCCTGAAATTGATGGAGAACGGGTTATTGGCCAAACCGACACATCAGCATATAATTCGGTTTGCACCGCCGCTTGTAATCAAAGAAGCGGAAATGCATCAAGCTTGTGATGTTATTGAAGCCACGATTCTTTCTTTTTCTTGAGATAATTTTCAGAAAGTGACAAAGGTCATTTTCTTTGCTTTTTTTGCGATGTAGCTTTGTCAAAACAATTAAAACAAAGTTATGGAAGTCCTTAAAAAACACGGAAAAGATCTTCACAAGGAATACTTAGACTGGTTATCAAA
>CANHCC010000100.1 GCA_947459115.1 Bacteroidota bacterium
GGAAGGATTGTCCGATCGCATGAAGGCGCTTTGGAGTCGAAAAGCGCTTTCGCTTCAAAGCCATTCCCAATCTGCAGGAAAATCAGATGCCGAACTATATGAAGAGAGGGCTGGGATATATGCTGAATTCGGCAAAGTGATTTGTATCAGTTGTGGCTATTTAACCTCAAAAGATGGGCATCACGGATTTCGGATTAAATCCTTTTTTGGCGCTGATGAAAAGAAGGTACTGAGTGAATTCGCTGCCATGCTTGAAAAGTCTCACTTTACCCGCTTGTGTGCCCACAACGGAAAAGAATTTGATTACCCCTATTTATGCCGAAGGATGCTAATTCTGGGAATAGATATCCCTGCCTTGTTAAACATGCAGGGTAAAAAACCCTGGGAAAATGGGCATCTCGACACCATGGAACTGTGGAAGTTTGGAGACTATAAATCCTTTACAAGTCTGGATCTGTTGTCTGCCATACTGGGTATTGATAGTCCCAAGGATGACATATCCGGTGCAGATGTTGGACGCGTGTTTTGGAAAGAACAGGGATTGGAAAGAATTCGCCAATATTGCGAGAAAGATGTATTAACCACTTGTCAGGTGTTGCTCAAAATGAGCCGGCTTCCGGAAATAGAAGCTAATCGGATTGAGAAAGTGCCAGAATAATTAAAGTATAAGAATGGAATTAGAAACAAGTTGTCGCCTGGTATCCGGGATGGCCTTTGAAGCTGAAATCAATGGACATAGATTAATGATGGATGCAGACTCAGGTGCAGGGGGAAATGACCTGGGACCAAGACCCAAGCCTTTGTTGTTGATGTCTCTCGCAGGGTGTACTGGAATGGATGTGATTCATATCCTCCATAAAATGCGAATCGAACCCAGGTATTTTAATATCATCACGCGTGCTCAGGTTCAGGACGACCCACCTGCAAAAATCAAATCTATACATCTGACCTATGAGGTAAGTGGAGAGGTCCCCATGGAAAACATGGAAAAAGCCGTAAAACAATCCATCGAGAAGTATTGTGGTGTTTATGCCACACTTGCGCCCTCTGTCAAAATCACGCACGACATCCAGTACAAAGACTAGAACATGAAGCTCTATTTGCTTTGTTTGCTGATCGCCTTTGCCTGTCCACTCCGGCAAGTAAACGCACAGACTACAGAGGCAATATCCTTTGAACAGGCTTACACATACTGGCAGGCTGGGCATGGCGACACCCTGTTATTGGTCAATTTCTGGGCTACCTGGTGCAAGCCCTGTGTAGCAGAGCTTCCCTGTTTTGAAAAAATCAGTCAGGAGGTATTCTCCAGACCTGTCAAGATTTTACTTATCAGCCTAGATGCACCCAAAGACATTCACACGCGAATAAAACCCTTACTCAAAAAGAAAAACATCCACCTGGATTGCTGGGTCCTTGAGGATACGGATCCCAACAAATGGATAAACAGGGTTAATCCTGCCTGGTCTGGTGCAATCCCTGCAACCTTAATTGTCTCGTCACGCGTCTCCGGATCGCTTAGTGTTCCTAATCAATTGGGATTTGAAGAAAAAGAGTTTTCTTGCGAGGCTTTACATGAATTGGTTCAACATTGGATAGTAAAATAAATTATGAAAAAAGTTAGTATTCTTTTCGCCTTTCTGTGCCTCTTTGCCACTCAGGGGCTATGGGCTCAAGCGCCAACCTCCGGGTATCAGCCCGGTGCTGTGGCTCAAAGCTTTAATTTGAAAAACATAGATGGAAAAATGGTGTCGCCGGATAATTATCCGGACGCCAAGGGCTTCATTGTTATTTTCACCTGTAACCATTGTCCTTTTTCCATTGCCTATGAGGACAGAATTATCGCGTTGAATAAAGTATGGGCAGCAAAAGGGTATCCGGTATTGGCTTTAAACCCCAATGACCCTGGCATTCAACCAGAAGATTCCTACGAAAACATGAGGAAGCGGGCTCGGTCTAAAAAATTTACCTTTCCCTATCTGTTGGATGAAGGCGGATTGACAGCCCGTCAATATGGCGCGACCAAAACACCCCATGTGTATCTCCTAAAGAAAAATCAAGCGGATCTCATCGTTGCTTACATAGGCGCAATTGATGATAACAGCAGGAATGCATCGGATGTTAAGGAAAAATATCTGGAGAATGCTTTGCTGGATTTGGAAGCAGGCAAGGAAGTTCAAAATCCTTTGACCAAAGCCATTGGGTGTTCTATCAAATTGAATAAATAATTCCTAAAATCCTTCAGAAGGCAGAGCAGAGCCAGTTAATATGCCCTTTCCTGAATTCCATGGATGTAATTGAGGAATGCCCGGTTAACAACTTTATTGCCCCCCGGCGTAGGGTAGTTTCCGGAGAAATACCAATCCCCTGTATGGTTTGGAATTGCCCGTCGAAGATCTTCTAAATCCGGAAACACGACTTCAAACTCGCATCCCAAATCAGGCGGGGTAAGTATGCGGGAGATGCGCGCAGAAATTTCCTCTGCAGAAAAAGGTTGATAAATGTCTTTGACGACATTTCGCTCTTTTAGTGTTCCTTTTGCTTCTCTATCAAGGCATTCCTCAAAAACGGAATGGATAACCCTTTCCATTCCCCGCTCTTTCAACAAGGAAATAGCCGCTTCAAATGCGACAAATCTGCCGATTTGAGACATATCAATACCATAACAATCCGGATAACGAATCTGAGGCGCTGAAGAAACGATGACAATCTTTTTGGGGTGAAGCCTGGCCAGAATGGCCAAAATGCTTTTTCGAATGGTCGTCCCTCTCACAATAGAGTCATCTATACAAACCAAAGTATCCTGACCCGGCTGAAGGATACCATAGGTGATATCGTAGACATGTGCTGCCATTTCATCCCGGTTCGCATCATCTGCAATAAAAGTTCGAAGCTTTACATCCTTAATGACAGCCTTCTCCACTCTGGGCCTTAGGTTGAGAATTTTTCTAAGGGCATCCTCGGTTAAATCTCCCTTTTGACTGGAAATCTCTCTCAGTTTCCAATCGTTGAGATAATCCTCCAATCCTTTCATCATCCCCAAAAATGCCGTTTCGCTGGTATTGGGCACATAGGAAAAAACCGTGTTGTCAAAATCCTGCCCAATAGCCTTCAAAATTTTAGGAACGACTTGTTGCCCTAGTGCTTTTCTTTCCCGATAGATATCCGGATCGCTGCCCCGGGAAAAATAAATTCTTTCAAAAGAACATTTAGCCTCCGAGGCTTCTTCCGTGAAAGACCGTATGACATAATTTCCGTCTGCCTTAATCCATATCATTTGACCCGGCGGAAGTTCTTGTATGTCTTCTATTCTTAAGTTAAAAACGGTGGCCAAAGCGGGCCTTTCTGAAGCAACCGCAATATAATCTTCATGAATATAATAGAATGCAGGACGGATGCCATTAGGGTCACGAGCGACAAATCCATCTCCTGTGCCAATCAGACCACCCATAGCATACCCTCCGTCCCATTTATCGGCAGCTCTCTGAATAATTTTCACCAGATCTAACTCCCGGGCGACCTGAGCACAGATCTCCGGTGTTAGCGTTCCTCCTGTAGGTAGACGAGAAAGGATTTTATCATTTTCATCATCCAGAAAATGGCCCACTCTTTCCATAACCGTTATGGTGTCTGCCAGGTAGCGCGGATGTTGCCCCATGCCTATGAGGCGGTCAAACAATTCATCTACATTCGTTAGATTGAAATTTCCGGCCATTACCAGCGTTCTAGACTTCCAGTTATTGTGCCGAATAAAAGGATGACAGTATTCTAAAGAATTTCCTCCATGCGTACCATAGCGAAGGTGAGCCATCATAACTTCTCCCAGCCATGGAAAATGCAGATTCAAAAAATCCGGGTCCTGTATGTTGTGAGGATGTCGGTGACTTAATTCTGAAAGGTCTTTTTGTATTTCCTTGTACAAATGAATCCAGGGATTCTGCTCATTGTTGCGAATGCGGTGTACATGAGGATTTCCGGGTTCAATATTGGACTTAATCACTGCCAGGCCTGCCCCATCCTGACCCCGATTGTGCATTTTCTCCATCAGAAGATACATGCGATTCAGCCCCCAAAGTGCAGAACCATAGTGTTGGTGATAAAAGGAAAGGGGTTTTCGAAGTCGAATCATCCCCAATCCGCATTCGTGGCCGATCTGATCAATCATTAGAACAAAGTTAAGGGATTGTGGGGACTCTTTTGGGTGGTTACCAACCGAGGATTTTTTCTGTAACTTTGAATGATGGGGGATTTATCAGAAAAACAACTAAAAATGAATGAAATTATCTGGCTTTTAATCATCGGCCTTGGTGCCGGCATTTTGAGTGGCATGGTGGGCATTGGCGGGGGCATTGTCCTGGTGCCCGCCCTGGTTATGCTTCTTCATTTCAACCAGCACCAGGCTCAGGGAACCGTGCTTGCCATGCTTATGTTTCCTGTTGTAGCCTTGGGCGTTTTAAACTATTACAAAGGTGGGTTTGTGGATTTTAAAGTCGCTATTCTGTTGGGATTGGGATTTGTTCTGGGCTCCTGGCTGGGCTCTAAACTGGCCGTGCAAACACCGGAGTTTTGGTTGAAAAAAGTATTCGGAGTCATCATCCTTCTGATTTCTCTAAAAATGATTTTTTCCAAATGAGATATACCCTCCTACTTGCCTGTTTTCTTTTGCAATTCAGGCTTTCTACTTCACCCCTTCAAGCTCAGAATACGGTAGCTCTTGGGCAGTGGAAATCCTGGACCGCTTACAGCAACTGTCGCCAAACCACCTGGAGAGATGGCATGTATTATACCCTCACTACCGGCGGTGTTTTTAGTTACGAACCTGAGGAACAGGAAATACGCACTTACTCAACAGTAGATGGTTTTTCCGGATTAAATGGCACGCTGCTGGAGTATGATTCTTTGCACGATTATGTAGTAGTAGGATATGAAGATGGGATGATCAATTTTTTCCGGACACCCACCCAGGTTGAAGTCATGAATGATGTTTTCCGTACACAACTGTACGGGAATAAAAGAATTAACGCAATTTCGTTTCACGGGGATCACCTCTATATTGCCACAGGATTTGGAATTGTGCAATATGATATGGTGCGCAAAGAAACCCGAAATACCTTTGCCAAAATTGGGGACAATGAAGCAGGCGTCAATATTTCTTCCATCTTTGTGTATCAGGAAAGAATTTTCGCAGCTACGCCTCTAGGCTTGTATTCTGCCAGTTTGAGGTTTCCAAACCTGGCAGACAGCAAGGCCTGGCAAAAGGAATCTGTAATGGGTCAGCCCCCCGGTTCCGGTACAACCAAATTCATTTCCGGAAACCCCTCCATCTTATATTGTAACTACCGGGATACCATCTATAGCTATAGCACTCAGACAGGATGGGCTGTAAGTAGCCTGGAGAATGGCACCTTTAATTCTCTAAACTTTCGCTTTGGAGTATTATGTGCCACTTTCGGCGAGCGCATCAATGCCTTATTCCCGGATGGTTTTTTAATTAAAGCGAACTCTGAAAAACCGCAGTCTTGTTTTCCTGACCCCAAAAAAGACCGTAGAATTTATGTGAATGATGAATTCCATGGCTGGTGGGTGTGGGATAATTTTTATGAAAACCCCATTCAGGTAACCGGACCAGTCAATAATTACAGCACTGAAATAGCCGTAGGAAAACAAGAGTTTTATATCGCCCCCCGGGGATATGGTGTTCAGTTTGACAAGAGCGGTATTTTTCACTTTAGCCGCAAGGAAGGCTGGAATAACCTTAACAGTTTTAATGGAAAACTTAGCAGTGGCGTGAACGATATGGATTATGTGACCGCTCAATACGACCCCAATACGCGAGAAGTCTGGATGGGCTCATTTCAATCCGGTATTGCCCGATTAAGAGACGGCCAACTCTTACAATTTTATGATGGCACCAACAGTGGCATTCGGGGCAGGACAAAAGAAAACAATATTGAAAAAGATATTCGGGTTCACGACATTAAACTGGATAATAAAGGCAATGTCTGGTTTACCACGGAATATTGCCCGACACCGCTTCAGGTTAAAACTAAAACGGACAATTGGTATGCTTTTCCCCTCATTACAAATTCAGAAAATGTTAAATGGCTGGAGATTGACGACAACAATTATAAATGGATTGCCGTAGAAGGCGTTGGTATTGTGGTATATGATGACCGAAATGCACCGGAAACGCCCGCCAATCATCGTCAGAGAATATTAAATACCACTACCGGCCAGGGCGCATTACCCAGTAATTTTATTCATTGCATAACCAAAGATCGAAACGGCAGAATCTGGGTAGGTAGCAGTACGGGGGTCGCTGTATTTAATAATCCCCGAGGGGTGTTCACCAATGCCGGTATTGATGCTCAGAGACCGGTATTCAATCGTCGTCCCCTTTTTACCAATGAGGCCGTGACCTGCATCGCAGTAGATGGCCAAAATCGCAAATGGATAGGCACACGAAATGGAGTGTTTCTCATGTCGGAAGATGGGACGGAACAACTTGCAGCCTACGACAAAGAAAATTCACCCTTGTTTTCAAATAACATCATAAGCCTTGCTATTGACGGGAGCACCGGAGAAGTGTTTATCAGTACAGATTTAGGGCTGATAAGTTTTATGAGTGATGCAACCGACCCCGGTGAAACTTGTGAAGCACCGGAAGTATTTCCCAATCCTTACGATGTAAAGAGTGGCGAGCAGGTTAGCATCCGAGGGCTGGCTGAAAATACAACGGTACGCATTAGCACAGAAACCGGCCTACTGGTGAAAGAATTAAAAGCGCTGGGAGGCCAAGCCGTATGGGACGGAAAAGATGCGAGAGGCGATCAGGTCTATCCCGGCGTGTATCTGATTATGGCAGCAGATACTGAAAATCAAAATGCCTGTATCGCAAAATTGGCTGTTTTACCCAGACCCTGATATGGAATCCTTAACACTCTTACACCTGTCCATTAAAAATGTACAGGACGATATTTTTCTGAAAGATCTAAGCTCAGGTTTTTCGTGGAAACAACCCGTATTGCTGGTGCATGATTCCCCATACGCCTCCCCTGAAGATACCCGCTTTCTAACCAAACGCATCAGCGGGCATTTTAGTGAAGCCCTGGTGGCCAATGTGGCCTTTTCCGGAGATCAAAGAAATCTCCTGCAAACAGAAAACGGAGTCGTTAATATCCGAATAGATTTAATGCAACAAATGTATCGTATGGCTCCGGTACTGATCCTTAATTCTCTGTTGGCAAATACAGGATATATACCGGCTCAGGCTTTAACACGGGGCTTGAAAGCTCAGCTGAATCCAGCCGAAATTGTATTATTTCCGGATAATCCTCTGTCTCCTCTGGCTTCCGCTATGGAACGCCTGGAGTCAGCCGACCGGGTTCAACAGTTGTTAAATCTTTACCCCGAAGAAAGCAGTGTATTAACGCTGGCGTCAGAATTGTTGCCTGTGAGCATTCGAAAAGCGAAGGAATACCCGAATGCTGCTCAAAAGTGAGGCCATTGTATTAAGGTCTCTTCCTTATGGGGACAATGCCATCATTACGCAATTATATACGCGTGAGCATGGGATGAAATCTTTTATTGCCCGATTAAGTCGAAAGCCCGGTGCTAAAATTCGTAGTGCTCTATTCCAACCCCTTCAGCAAATTGAAATTGTCTATTATCAGAAAGCAGGCAGAGAATTACAATATCTCAGCGAATGTCGCTTGTCGTATTATTATCGGGCATTGGATCAAAACCCAATGGCCATTTCTGTTGCCTGCTATTTATTAGAAGTGGTAAGATGCTGTTTAAAAGAAGAAGAGGGCAACGAGACATTATTTCAATTTTTATGTGAAACGCTTCAGGTTATGGACATGACGGAAGAAGGTCGGGTCCATCTGCTCATTTGGTTTCTACTGAAGTTTACGGGCTTCTTAGGTTTTCTGCCCTTAATGGAGAAGGGATTATCGGATCATTCTATATATTTTGACATAGAGGCAGGCCGCGTAGAGGAAAATTCTTTTGTGAATGACCAGAGCTCCCGTTTGATTTTAGAGTTTCTGAAGACGCCCTCACGAGACTGTGTAAAAATAAACATGACTGAAAAAGACAAAAGAGAAATATTAAATAAAATCCTAAAGTATTATAAATACCATATTGAAGGCTTTCATCCTCCAGGCAGTCCGGAGGTATTGATGGAAGTATTTAGAGGATAAAATCAGCCATGCCCGGCCCATGGGCTTAGAACAGGATAATAAAAAATCTATTTTACAGATTGGTATCATTATCGACGAACAGAACAGCACGCCTCAAAAGCGAAATAGGCTAATGAATGAGACTGAACCTCCTTACACAAAAGATGTAATAAATTAATATTGTAATTCGGCTGTGCGGTTATGGACTAAGTCAAACTAATTCTGAATTAATTATTAAAAAACGCTATAATACAGTATTTTTGTTATATTTTTCTTACGGTCTGTTTTATGCAATTCATCGCAAAGCCATTAAAATCCATTCATTACAGAAGATTTCAGAAACTATATTACATGTTGCGTTTTCCGCATCTGTATTTACAATTTAAAAAATTCAGAGATTTTACGATGACCCCGCGCTTGCCCTTTATCAAGAATGTAGATTTGGCATATGAATACCGACATGTTCCGGGTGTTATCGTGGAATGTGGAACCTGGAGAGGAGGAATGATAGCGGGCATCGCTGCTGTGCTCGGGAACAGCCGTGAATATTTTCTCTATGATAGTTTTGAAGGATTACCGGATGCAAAACCCATTGATGGAGCAACTGCTCAAGCATGGCAGGCCGATAAGGACTCTCCTTACTATTTTGATAATTGCAAAGCCGAAATGGCCGTCGCAGAAAAAGCCATGAAAATGAGTGGGTGTGAAAACTACCACATTGTAAAAGGATGGTTTGATAAAACCTTACCGAATTTTCCGGAAAACAAATCTATTGCTATTTTACGACTAGATGGAGACTGGTATGAATCTACTATGACCTGCCTTGAAAATTTATATCCCAAATTAGTACCGGGTGGTATTATCATCATTGATGATTATCATACCTGGGATGGTTGTAGCAGGGCCATTCATGATTATTTAACACGGGAGAAACTAAATGACAGAGTATGTCAATGGAGGAATGATATTGCTTATATCATAAAAAGAGGGGAAAGATTCGAAGGGAATTAATTAATAACTACGATTAGGTTTTCTATCTGACTTATGGGCCAAAAAATCATCTTAAAAAGAAGCCCAAATCAGCTTAAGTTTATTTTTTATCCTCTGAAATAACGGAGGAAAAAACACCTGCTTAAAATCATATACTTCGGAATCTCTATTTATCTTAATTTCAGATGGACGAGCAATCTGATTAATTGGAAAAGGATAAGTTGGTCGATTGGAAAGGAAATGACTTTTATCCTTTGTATGAATTGCCCCTGCACCAAAACCAATATTGCTGACCAAATTAGAACCCGGTATTACGGCCACACCCTCGTTATTCCATATCGCAAATGTCCATTGAAAATCCCAAGACTTAATCTCCCCTGTTTGGGCTTGTAAAAGCTTTTTAACCCAATAGTGCTGCTCAGTTTTACTCGGAAAAACATTTTGAATAGATTTATGCTGAATAAATAAATCAAGAGGACGCATTTCTAGATCATAATGCTGCCAGGCCCTTTTCCAGGTTGCCCAGCCCCATATATGATTATAATGAGAA
>CANHCC010000101.1 GCA_947459115.1 Bacteroidota bacterium
CAGTTCAATCTCTCCCTGGATCCGGATACCGCCCGTGAATACCACGATGAGACACTGCCCGCTGAAAATGCCAAGGTGGCACATTTCTGCTCTATGTGTGGCCCCCACTTCTGTTCGATGAAAATCACCCAGGAAGTGAGAGACTATGCAGAAGCCATACAGGCAGAAAGCGAAGAAGCAGCCATTCAGAAAGGATTAGAAGAAAAAGCCAAAGATTTTGTGTCTTCCGGTAGCCAAATTTACCTTTAGGCCAGTATTCAAGCATAAGCCACCTCAGAAAGTATCCGCCTCCAAGGTTGGAGAGCATCTTATTTTGAAGTAGAAAGACTGAGGGCTAGGTTTGCTTTCATTCAGGTGTTTGGGCGTAAGGATTTACACCAAGTTGACTTTAGTATAAGGCGGGAATTCTATTGCGTTGATAGACCGGTCGAGGTTTATTCCCAAAGTACCTTTCAATGCGCATGCTCTGCGGGAAGTCAAAATCCTCATAGGACAATTGCTTCAATTGTTTCAATCGTTGTATATTTTGAAAAATTAAGTACCTTTGCTTTGGTTGGAAAAGATAGATTGTCAGTTTAACGAATCTACCTTGAGCAAGTAAGTGGCATTGCCACTACATTTTTTGTTTTTTGAAATATATGTTTGAAAAATTGTTAGTTCCTACGGACTTTTCTGCCGAATCAGAAAATGCCTTGAATTACGCGTATCAGTTAGCCAAGGTCCATCAAGCCAAGATTGTCCTGATGCATGTGTGCAAGACGGGTATGTTCTCGCTTGGCAAGAGTAAAGAGAAAGAAGAGCTTGCGAAGAATAAGATGAAAGCTCTAAAAGAAAAATTTGAAACACAGGGCACAAAGGAATACTTGCCGGAATTAGATATACGGGTTGTGCATGGAAGGGTAGCAGACGAAATCATTCGATACGCGACCAAAAATAAAATATCATTTGTCATTATGGGGTTTAAAGGTGAAGGGCATGCTAAAAACAGTATGGTTGGGCGCAATACGCTTGAGCTAATCTTGCGCTCTCCTGTTCCGGTTCTATCCATCCCTCAAAATTCATCTTATCGCACCATCCATAAAATTGTTTATACCAACCATAATGCACGAACCGAAAATACCAATTTCAATACCATCGTTAAGATTGCAGAGCATTATCAGGCGGAGGTGGTCATCTTAAGACCCAAAAGCAAAAAGAATGAAGATAATTCGGATACGAGTAAAACCATTTTCTCTCACAAACGCAATATCTTTAAATACCAAAACATCCATAAATATTATTCCGAATCCGACGATTTGGGTTCAGCTATGCAATTGTATGTTAAAGATGAATCCCCTGATCTAATTTCTCTGGGTATTCATGAAGATGGTTTTTTTGAACGGATGGTAAGGCAGACCTATAGCCAGGATATTGCCCCTAATTACTCAATTCCCTTGCTTTCAACCTCGTTGTAGGGGAATTTATAAATACTAAAGAAAAAGACCTTATTTCAATATCAATCGGCTAAAGAAACTTCCCTCCCGGGTTTTAACCTCAGCTACATAGACCCCGATGGGTAATTGACTCAAATCCGCTTGGTGTTGCTTCAGACTTGTTTCCTCAAAATACGCCTCATATACAAGTTTACCCTGCAAATCCCGAATCATCCAGCCTTCTAATTCTGCATTTCCAAGGTATTCTAGTTGAATCTTTCCTGAGCCGGGATTGGGATATAATATTATTGGGCTTGCATCTGCCAAAGGGCGTACACCCGCAGGCACCACACTGAAACTATCATAGCGCATAAGTACCCAAAGGTTCATGTTTTGCTGGAGATGCCATTCATTGGCCAATGTGTCAATCACATTATTGTTGTTGCAGTCCCGGAATAAATCTATCCCTGCAGCAGTTGGATACACCGCTGCTACATCTGTTAAGTCCCTGTAAGAATTAGGATAGTAATTGGATTTCAGCGTAGAAACCGCTGGACTCTGAATATTGGGCTTCGTACAGGCACCTTCGTTTCTAAAGCCCATCACAACACCAAAAGTGTCTAAGAAAGAACCATAATAACGAACGCGTACCGCAAATTTGCGATTCATTCCTACCAGATTTCCGGCATGAATCTTAACGACAGCTGCACCAAATCTCCAGTCATTGATTGTTGGATTGGTAATACTGCGGTTGGTAATAATGGTTCGATAATTTAGAAATTGTTCCGTTGGATATCCGGTCAAGGAGTCCGTATGTAGAACATCAATCACCATTGTGTCATTTTTGTTACTGTTATTTTCATGCCCAATCCACAAATAAACGGTATCCACCATCATTTGGGAAGTTGGCAAGAAATTATATTCTGTTCCGAATTCATCTACAATACGGTTAAATGCAACGGTTGCACTTTTTAAATCATTTTTACCGGTGTAAGGAAAGCGGGAGTTGAGCATGTAAATGACATGTCGGTTATCCTGGTTCAGTTCACTGTAATTTAATCGGACGTCAAAACCCGTCCACCAGTCACTACCTGAACTTTGTTCTTTTGCCAGTTGAGTGGCATCTACTGGGGTTTGGGGCGAAGGCTCAATAAACCAGGCATTCTGACCTGGCAATTGCTGAGCAAATAGTTCCGACCCAAAAGTCAGACGGAGAAGCAGAAGCGCAAAAATCGGCAGAGTATGAGGTAAACGAAACTGCATGTAATTTTGAAATAAGCGTTTTGTCCGGAGAGGGCTTCTCCAAATCAATTTAAAATTAAATAAATATTTGGAAACTACCAACTTCGCCTGATTCAATCCTCCGGAATAAATCCCGCAGCCCAGCCAATCACATGTTTTCCGTATCTGTTTCGGATACGGTCGGTGGCGGCTCTTAATTCCAGACCCGGGCCAGTATCCTGAAATAAATCCGTCTGTATGTAACCCGGACAGAGGTTGGATAGCTTCAGGCCTATAAGTCTCACCCGCACTCTGCGGGTAAATACTGCTTTGAGCAGTTTTCGGGCAACAACACTCATTTCCTGCTCATTGGCAGTCGGGTTGACTTGTTGTCCTTTGGTATGGGTTTCAAAATCACTGTAGCGAATTTTGATACTGATATGTGCACTTAAACGCCCCGTGCTTCGCAATTCATAGGCTAGCTCATCGGCCATACGGGTCAATAGCACATTCAGAAAAGCCGGATCCGTGGTATCCTCCTGCAGGGTCTGTTCACGAGAGATTGATTTTTCTTCACGATAAGCCACTACCGGGGCGTCATCAATGCCCTGAGCTTTTTGCCACAAGGTATGTCCCCATTTCCCAAAGGCCCGGGTCAGAAGGTCGGGCGGAATTTGCTGCAACTGCCTTACCTGTTGTATGCCTAATTCATTAAGCTCCTTTTGTGTCTGTTTCCCTACTCCGGGGATTTTATCTACCGTTAAGGCGCCCAGAAAAGGCAAGACCTCTTCTCCGGGAACCCTGATTTGTCCGTTGGGCTTACAATAATCTGTTGCAATTTTTGAAACCGTTTTATTTATCGATAGCCCAAAACTTACGGGTAGACCGGTCTCCTTCACAATACATTTTTTTAATTCTTCTGACCACTTGAGGGTACCATAAAAGCGATCCATGCCCGTAAGATCTACATAAAATTCATCCACTGATGCTTTTTCAAACAAGGGACTGCGTTCCGAAACAATCTCCGTTACGATGCCGGAATATTTTCCATATGCATCGTAGGTTCCTCTTACAAAAGTCCCCTCCGGGCAAAGTTTGCGCGCCATGGCAATGGGCATGGCGGAGTGCACCCCATATTTTCTGGCTTCATAACTACACGCGGATACTAC
Organism: Bacteroidota bacterium; assembly: GCA_947459115.1. Lineage (GTDB taxonomy): Bacteria > Bacteroidota > Bacteroidia > J057 > RFSG01 > CANHCC01. Next base: position 3,803 of record CANHCC010000101.1, read on the forward strand.
CCCCCGATTTGAGAGACTTTCCCCGCCAATAATTACAGGCAATCCGTTTAGTTCCGGATGCAACAGGCGTTCTACGGATACAAAAAAAGCATCCAGATCCAGATGAAGAATATGGCGTTTTGTTTGAATATCTCCGGGCATGATGTTCGGTTTTGGTAATCTCAGGCTTCTGCAAAACAAGACTCTGAGAGATTTTTGTTGAATAAATCCCTATGAAATCTAAAATTTTGCTAACTTTGATGGCAAATATACTAATTTAATTGGTTGTTTTAAGCGCTGTATTAATCTTTACATCTATGACCTGTATCAATGTAAATCTCAAAAATCTTCGTCGCCGTGAGGGCTGGACTCAAGAGGAACTGGCTGCTAAACTGGGCATTAAGCGTTCTCTCATTGGGGCCTATGAAGAGGGAAGAGCTGAACCCAAGGCTGAATTGCTGATGAAAATTGCCAATTTATTTAGTGTACCCCTTGAACAATTCATTTCCGTGCCCATTGATACCAAAAATTTCAATCCCGCTACGGTCTCGGATTTGGAAGGTCGCCGTCTGAGGGTACTTTCCATTGCGGTGGACGAAGAGAATGAAGAAAAAATACAAATGGTACCTGCCAAGGCGGCAGCCGGCTATTTAAATGGCTATGCAGATCCCGAATTTGTGGAAACCCTTCCCGGATTTGCCCTCCCGAATTTTCCCTCCGGAACTTTCAGGGCATTTGAAATTCTGGGCGATTCCATGCTCCCCATTCCTTCCGGCGCCATCATCTTTGCAGAATATGTGCAGGACTGGACTACCATCCGCGATAACCAGACTTATGTTGTGGTCACAAACTCCGAAGGAATCGTCTTTAAGCGCGTCTTTAATCATCTGCTTGATAATAATTCTCTCCTCCTAAGATCCGACAACCCCGTATATCAGGACTTTGATGTGCACTTAAAAGACATTCATGAGGTCTGGAAATTTCGGGCATTCCTGAGTATGGAAATGCCTGCCAGGGAAGACACCGTGCGCCACCTCACCGATATCGTCATTGACCTACAGAAGTCTGTTAAAGATTTGCAGGATCGCATGCGTCGGGACTTTTAAAATAGGCGTAGGATACCGCTTCCCTCCTGGGAGTATTAATAACCTCCAACCATGAAGGCGATGCCTTCTAAAGGTTTTTATGGGCAGGCTGTGTATTTATCACCACTTGAATCTTAGCTATGCCCTCCCTTTCCGGCATATCCAAATTTTCCTTATCTTTACCCTTATATTGCCCTGATTCAATGAAAAAAACGCTTCAATTTTCGTTTTTGGCTTTGTTCCTCATTTCAACCTTCGCCCTTGTTGGTTGTAGAAGAGGGACATTCATTACCCGCACTGTAAAATATGGAGATAGAAGTGCATCTGCCGTTCGTAAACCGGCCAGACGCTCTATTACCCCCGGCAAATACAAGGTCAAGCCTAAGAAAAAAATCAACCGCTCCCTTATGAATCGCTAACGAAAATAAGCAAGCGCTTTTATCGTTAAGTAATCCTATGGGTTTTGTCGAGTTCGTCTTAATGCGTGTTTCATACCATCTCAAACAATTTTTAGTAAAGTCATTTGCGGTATTTTTATTGCTGCTTTCGTCTATGTCTGGCCTCATCGCGCAGGATTCCGGATTCAAAATTGGGAAATTGAGATATGATGGAGGAGGTGACTGGTATGCCAATCCTACCTCTTTACCCAATTTGTTCAAATTCATTCGTGCCAATACCACTGCGGCCATCAACCTGACCGAAGATGTCACAGACTTGAAAAGTCCACAATTGTTTCAATACCCCATGATTTACATGACAGGTCACGGAAACGTGGTCTTCAGTGAAGAAGAAGTCGTCAATTTGCGTAAGTACCTTGCCGCAGGGGGATTTTTTCATATTGACGATAATTATGGTCTTGACCCTTACATTCGTCGGGAAATGAAGAAAGTATTTCCGGATCAGGACTTTGTAGAATTGCCCTTTTCTCATGGTATTTATCATTCTCATTTTGATTTTCCCAAGGGTCTTCCCAAAATACACGAACACGAAAGCAAACCACCTCAAGGTTTTGGTTTATTTATTGAAGGGCGTCTGGTTGTGTATTATACCTACGAATGCGATCTTGGGGATGGTTGGGAAGATCGGTCGGTTCACAACAATCCCGAAGAGTTAAGACAAAAAGCCCTTCAGATGGGTACAAATATTGTGCTATGGGCCATCGGCAATTAAGCATTTTCTTCTCCCGGCTGATCTTCTGTTGCCTTTTTAATTTGGTCTTTGCCCAACCTGCTACAGACTCTCTTGTATTACCTGCACCGTGGCGCACTGCGCGTCTTGAAAACGGGTTACACATTGCTATCCTTCAAGATAAATCCTTACCGTTATCCATTGTTCAGGCGAGTGTTGGTGCCGGATCCCAATGGGAGTCCAAACGCATGAGTGGTTGGTCCTGCCTGCTTTCTTCCTTATTGACAGCGTCTAATAATAATTTTCCTGGCCCGGACTCCTTCCGCAAAGCTCTATCTAAGGAAGGAATTCTCTTCGACCATTTCGTTTCTCCAGAAGTTCTGACCTTTCGTTTACAAGGGATGGCAAATCATGAAGAATGGATGATGAGTGCTATGGTTTCTGCGCTTCAGTCACCTTCCCTCAACGCCCTTGACATTTCAAACGCCAAAGATAGACTTATCCGTCAGGCAGAGGAGGATATGGCGGATCCCTTGTATTATCTGAAAACCGAACTGCAGACCCGTCTTTGGGGAAAAGAAATGCATCGGCAAATTGCAACAGGTCTGCCCGCCGGCCTTGTGCGAGCAGACTCTGCCGGCCTGGCCTTTTTCCGAAAACACTTTTTTGTCCCTTATCGAACCTTAATCCTCGTTGTGAGTCCTGATGATCCGGATATGGTTCAGGCTCGCATAACAAGACTCTTTGGCAGATGGCAGGATGCGGCATCAGACCCTGAGGTGGCATTTCCATTACCCCCTAAAATCCATACAGATTCGGTAGAAATTTTTACGGTACTGCAGGAGTATGCAACCCTCCCGATTTTTATGGGCGCATGGCGGATTCCTGAAAATAAAAGAGAAATGTCTGCCCTCCTGGCGGATGTTCTAAATGCCCCTGACGGCAGTTTTCGAAGAGCCTTGAGAGATACCTTAAAAGTTAGAGAAGTACAATTTCAGGTTTCCGGAGATGCCATGTATGTAACGCTTCTTCCTGATCCGCGAAATTACCTCCGTCATGGCCCTGATAGTTTAATGCTTCAGATAAGGCGCCTATGTGACCCGGGTTTCTTTCGTAAAGAGGAAATACTGAAAGCCATGACAAATGCCTCCAAACTACATGCACAAAATACAGAAAGATTGTCGGATCGTGCTACCCATATTGGGAAAGTTTGGGCAAGACCAATTGAACAACAGACTTTTGCGGAAGCAGACCCACAAGCATTTCAACAACTTGCCGCTCAGATTTTTCTGAAACACAAAATTAAAGCAGGATTTTTATCCTCTACCAATCTTTCCAATGTAACCGGATTGTCAGATTATTTTCATCAGCCTCTACCACCGGACTCTCTGGATTATGCTCTTGAAGGCGATACGCTAATTGCCGACTCCGCTATTCAAAATACTATACGCGATTTAGGGTATTGGCTTAATTGGAATCCGGACAGCAAAATTCGTATAAAAGTTTACATTCCTTCTTATCAGGTTCCGGATATATCGTGGGAAATTAGAAAAGTACTGGTGGAATCTTTTATTCGGAACAGATTATCTGCAGAGGTTACCCTTCCGGTTTTAAGAAGGTCTGATTTTATTTTTGAGTTTGAAAAAGACCCGGAAGCCTTTTTACCCGGGGTTTCCCTCCCTTTGAAAGCCGAGGATCCTGTAAAAGATGCTTATCAGTTTTATATGGTCCCCAAGGCTATCAGATTTGATGGGTTATAAAATTAAATCCTTGTGTTGAATCGTCCTTTTTCTTTCACGAAGATTATTAACATCAGATTATTTTCCAGTAGAATTTGGCCATGTTTCTTGATTCCGAATGGGCGTTGAAGGCAACATCAATAGATTGAGTATGTATAGACAACTTCTTAAAAATACTGCAGCAGTATTAGTTCTCCCAATAAAAATCATTGCCATCCTAATTGGCATGTTGTTTAGCGTTTCATCTCTCATGGCCTCCGATAAATCTGGTGTAGTTATTTACAGCAGGCAAACCACAAATGATGTAACCGCTTTACAATTGGTTTTTAAGGGAGGGTTCTCTCAGGCCCCAATTGGGAAAGAAGGTTTGGAGGCCTTACTTTTTGAATGTCTTCTTCGAGGGGGAACTTCTCAACAGGACTCTCAGGCATTTCGTCATACACTTGATTCCCTAAAAGCAAGCATAGCCTGGGAGCTTCAACCAGACTTTTCGGTGTTATCCTTAAAATGCCCTGCCCATTATACAGCGGGAGCCCTTCATTCCTTGATGCAGCTCTTACTTAGTCCTCAATGGGACGCAAGAGTTTTTTCCAGAATTCAGGAAGAAAGAATCGGCTGGCTCGATCATGAAAATCCTGAACCTATGGAGAGAGCATCCAGATTGTCTCGTTATCATTATTACAAGGGGACTCCCTATGCGCGCCATCCTTTTGGTACCTCAGCCTCTATCGCTGCGCTTACTTTAAATGATCTTAAAACCTATCATAAAAACAACTTGGTAAAATCAGCAATGATGGTTTTTATTGTCAGTCCTTTAAGCTCCGAGGAAATTACGAATCAAGTTATAGAGCCTTTATCCCGTCTGCCTTTAGGGTTATACCAATATTTTGATGCCCCTCAGGTAAAAGAATTAAATGCACAATCGTTTCAAACAATTAAAGATTCTTCCGGCATTCCAGTATTATATGGATTTGTTGGCACGCCTGCTCTTTCCGATGTAAAATCCGGAATTTCGGCTTTTCTTTTAGCTTCCTTATTAGATCAAAAATTGCGTCAGGAGTTTCGTCTCAATCGAAACCTCGATGTATCCGTATTTGCTGAATTTCATTATCAAAGAAAACCTGGTGTTTCATTAACCATAGTTGGTTCTGAATTCAAAACTTACGCTTTGATTTTGAAATCCATCCTTCAAGAAATTCAAAAAGAAGGCTTTTCAGAAACAGAAATTCTTCATCATAAAGAAAGGCTTTTGACGGTTTATTACTCTGGTCTTCAGGACAACCAGGATCTTGCGACTCACCTACGCAACTGGATTTTCTTTTCATCTTCCCAGACTGAAGAATCTCTTCCTTCGCTTATCCGGAATCTAACCACCACAGATTTACAACAGGCTTGGAATACTTATTTCAAACATTTTCACTGGACTTACATAGGCCTTCCGTCTCTCCTACAAGCTGACGATCTCCAACCAGCCAAATAATTACCATCACCCCTTATTCAATCAATTTAAAATCCTCTCTTTGCGTCTCTTCACATTCCTTTGCGTCTCTTCACATTCCTTTGCGTCCCTCCGCATTCCTTTGTGTCCCTCCACATTCCTTTGCGTCCCTCCGAATTCCTTGCGGTTAAAAATCCTCCCTCTTCGCGCACCCTCGCGCTCCTCGCGGTTAATCCCCAATCCCATAAATCCCCTTTGCGCCCCCTCGCGCTCCTTGCGGTAAAAGAAACCCACCACCTTGCGCACCTCCGCGTACCTCGCGGTTGAACTCCAATTACCTCATCCATACAAACCAAAAAGCCGGTGCTCACACCGGCTTTTTAGTTCTACTTGAATACACTCAAAATTTTTACAATACAATCAACTTCTCCGTCTTAACCCCCTGATCCGTTTCCAGCAACACAGTATAAGTTCCTTTCGACAACAGCGCACCCAACTCCAATCTTTGTGTAAACTCAGGCCGGCCCTCCGTATCTATCAC
>CANHCC010000102.1 GCA_947459115.1 Bacteroidota bacterium
CGGAGATGAAGAATCCGAAGAGGATAGCGAAGACAATAGCGGTGTATTGCCGCCTCTGAAAGTCGGGCAGGCATTAGATATGGTTCAACTCTCCGCCACCAGAAAGTTTTCCCGCCCTCCGGCACGATTTACCGAAGCCAGCCTGGTGAAAAAAATGGAAGAACTTGGTATCGGTCGGCCCTCTACTTATGCACCAACCATTTCTACCATTATCAAAAGAGAATATGTTGTCAAGGAAGATCGGCAGGGGAGAGAGCGCTCCTTTGAAGTGCTAACCTTATCAAAAGGTAAAATTCAGGAGCAGACCAAAACCGAAAATACGGGTGCCGAAAAAGCCAAACTTTTTCCAACCGATATGGGCTTATTGGTCACCGATTTCCTGGTGACTTATTTCCCCAATATTGTGGATTATTCTTTCACTGCAGCTGTGGAGAATGAATTCGATGAAATTGCGGGGGGCAAAATGGCATGGCATGAAATGTTGGAAGAATTTTATCGTCCCTTTCATGAGCGCGTCGTCAGCACCAAAGAAACTGCCGAGAGGGTACAGGGAGAAAGAATTCTGGGGGTTCATCCGGATACAGGTCTTACGATGAGCGTCAGATTGGGTAGATTTGGTCCTATTGTTCAAATGCAGGGCAAGGATGAGGGTAAACCGACCTATGCAAACCTGAGAACAGGGCAGAGATTGGAATCTATCACACTTGACGAGGCATTAGAATTATTTAAAATGCCCAGGGAAGTAGGGGAGTTTGAAGGAAAAGTGATGAAAGCCAATATTGGCAGGTTTGGTCCTTATATCCAGCATGATAGTAAATTTTACACTATCCCCAAGGATCAGGATCCTCACACCATCAATGAAACCGACGCCATCAATTTAATCGAAGCCAAACGCGCTGCGGATGCTGCCAAGCTGATTCACGATTATGCCGGTGGTGAATTAAAAGTGCTAAATGGTCGATGGGGCCCTTACCTGGCCGCAAGGGGAGAAAATGTAAAGTTACCCAAAGGTGTAGATGCCAGCGCACTTACGGAGGCAGATTGTGAAGAGCTGTATCAGCAGCACATGACGAAACTCAAAACAGAGGGGCCCGCAAAGAAGAAACCTCCTTTCAGGGGTAAGAAGAAAAGCTAGTATGCTGAAAAAGCCAAAAAGTCTATAACTTTGTCAATTCAATCAAATCAAGTTCCTGACCATGTCGTATTCAAAAATTGAAAACCTGCTCGGCGATAAAGCCGGTTTCTACCTCGGCCACGAAAGCAAAACTATCTCCAAGGATCAACTTCATTTGCCCGGCCCCGATTTCACGGACCGTATATTTAAAGACACCAATCGATCCAATCAGGTTTTGAGAAGTTTGCAGGCATTGTATGGTCATGGTCGCTTGGCCAATACAGGGTATGTGTCTATTCTTCCTGTGGACCAGGGCATCGAGCATAGTGCAGGTGCCTCTTTTGCGCCAAATCCAATTTACTTTGATCCGGAGAATATCGTTAAACTCGCCATGGAGGCCGGTTGTAATGCCGTTGCCTCTACCTATGGTGTTTTAGCTTCCGTATCCAGAAAATATGCCCATAAAATCCCTTTCATTGTAAAAATTAACCACAATGAATTTCTGAGTTACCCCAACAAATATGATCAGATCATGTTCGGATCTGTGGAGGATGCCTGGAATATGGGGGCAGTTGCCGTAGGTGCAACCATTTATTTTGGTTCCCCTGAATCTACTCGGCAAATTCAAGAGGTTGCTCAAGCCTTTGAAAGAGCGCATGAGTTGGGTATGGCGACTATTCTTTGGTGTTATCTTAGAAATGGGGCCTTTAATGTAAAAGGAGATAAAGATTATCATGTGTCTGCCGATCTGAGTAGCCAGGCCAATCATTTGGGCGTGACTATACAGGCAGATATTATCAAACAAAAATTGCCTGAAAACAACGGGGGATATACGGCTCTCAATTATGGCAAAACCCACAAAAAAGTATATTCCGATTTAACTACCGACCACCCTATTGACCTTACGCGCTATCAGGTCGCCAATTGCTACATGGGGCGTGCCGGACTCATAAATTCGGGTGGTGCATCCTCTGGTTCTTCAGATTTGGCTGAAGCTGTAATTACGGCTGTTGTCAACAAAAGAGCAGGAGGCTCCGGATTAATTCTCGGAAGAAAGGCCTTCCAAAAGCCAATGGCAGAAGGTCTTGAAATCATCCATTCGGTTCAGGATGTTTATCTTGAGTCGAAAGTTACCATCGCCTGATCGTTATGTCATTGCCCTGCTCGTCACAGGGGGCCTGTAATCTGAAAAAGTATGTCTTGGTTTAAGCGAGTCAAAGAGGGAATTGTTACCCGCACAGAAGAGAAAAAAGAAGCCCCGGATGGGTTATTTGTAAAATGCCCTTCTTGTAAAAAAATGGCTACGGCCAAAGTGATACACGAACATCAGCATGTTTGTTTAAATTGTGCCCATCATTTTCAGGTAGGAAGTGCTGAGTATTTTCATATCCTATTTGATGAGGATCAGTTCACCGAATTAGATGCCAACCTTGTCTCAGGCGATCCACTTCAATTTACAGACACAAAGGCTTATCCTGACCGAATCAAAGCCAGCATTGAAAAGACTGGTTTAAAAGATGCCATTCGCACTGCACATGGCAAGGTAGAAGGCCAGGATCTCGTGGTAGCCTGCATGGATTTTAATTTCATTGGTGGATCAATGGGCTCCGTGATGGGCGAAAAAATTGCCAGAGCCATTGATTATAGCCTGGAGCACAAAATGCCCTTGATGATCATTTCCAAAAGTGGTGGCGCTCGTATGATGGAGGGAGCTTTGAGTTTAATGCAAATGGCCAAAACATCAGCTAAACTTGCATTACTATCACAGGCCCGTATTCCGTATTTTTCCCTCATGACCGACCCAACCACAGGTGGCGTAACCGCTAGTTTTGCCATGCTGGGTGATTTTAACATGGCCGAACCCAATGCTCTTATTGGATTCGCCGGACCCCGCGTGATTAAAGAAACCATTGGAAAAGATTTACCTAAAGGCTTTCAAAGAGCGGAATTTTTAGTTGATCATGGTTTTTTAGACTTTATCGTAGATAGAAGGGAGTTAAAGCATAAATTGGCAACCTTAATTAGAATGCTGAAACAAGACTAGGTTGCGCTAACTTTTAATTAGGTGAGGCCGTAAATTTTAGCCTTACCATCTTTTATTTTCAATCTGATTTTGCGTCTTCTGTCCATTTAAAGTCATCAAGGATTGACCTTGGAATGAGTTTATGGAGGGAAGTTAAACAGTAAAACCCAAAGCACTATAACTTTGATGCTGATGATAAAGCAGAATTGAGATTGGAATGCGAGTAATTGTGAGGATAAATTTCTGATTTCCCGGATTCAATTAATCCTGGCTTTCAAGAACACCTTGTCAATAGTTAGGTGTCAAGTTGAGAATATCGCATTATACTGGGGGAGTCAAATACCCGGTTTCCGTCTTATCTTATTTCTAGGTATCAACGACACCATGTCAATTTTAAGGGCAGATATTGAGAATATCATACCTTCCTGGGGTACTATCAACGTCTCCCTTCATTCCCTCGCATCAACGACACCTTGTCAAAATAAATTTCTAAAATTCTGATTATCAATATATCTTGAGATTCTCCTTTACCCAGCCTCCGTCTCATCCCATTCAAATTAATCAAGGACACCTTGTCAATTTTAAAATTCCAAATTGAGAATATCGGACTGTCCCTGGGGGAGTTAAATATTCGGTTTCCGTCTCTCCTCATTTCTCGGCATCAACGACACCTTGTCAAAATGAATTTATAAAATACTGATTATCAATCTGTCTTGAGATTCCCCTTTACCCAGCCTCCGTCTCATCCCTTTCAAATTAATCAACGACACCTTGTCAATTTTGAGATTCCAAATTGAGAATATCGGACTGTCCCTGGGGTAGCCTTTTACCCGCTTTTCGTCTCACCCCATGTTCAAGCATCAACGACACCTTGTCAAAATCCTCCAAAAAAAATCGCACTTTCTTCTCGCCTCCTTCCCATAACCCCCAACGTTGACAACCCTAACGCCCCCTATTCCCACTCTAAATAAGTTATATCCCACGCCTAATTCAGTGTCAAATGTCCTTTCTGTTTCCCAATTGGCATTTCTGTCAAATTTCTCCATAGCCTGCATAAGATGGATTTACTTTAGGTAAGCATATTATATCCTACATATCGTACAAAGGCAGCACCTGCCCCCCTCAGTAAAATAGTTAGAACTTTAATCGCTGAAAGTTTCCTGTATTTTAATCCTTCTATTCCCCATTGAATCTCCCTCAAATTAAAGTTTAATTGTAATTTTAAACTCCCAATCCCTTCTATGAAACACTGCGGTCTCCTCCTCCTCTTAATCCTATGCCTTTCTTCCTGCACACCCTCCAGACTGGAAATTGATTCCCGAAATTTTGAAGATGAAATTGCCCTCCAGCAAAACCTCGTTTTTCGATTCAACCAACCCGTGGTTTCAGATAGTCTGCTGGAACAATGGTCTTCAAGAACCTACCTCCGAATAGAGCCTGCAGTTGATGGACGCTTCCGATGGACAGATACCAAAGAACTCGTATTCTCTCCCTCTTCCCGTTTTCAACCGGCTACCGAATACAAGGTTTATCTAACAGATGAATTACCCAGAGCAGGAAATTTAAGTCTTGGGGTAGATCCAGAGCCTATAACGGTTTCTACCCCCATGCCCGCCCTTAAAAATGCCGAAGCTTTCTGGACGCGGGCAGCCGCAGCACTCGATCCGGAATTGCGCCTCCACCTGCAGTTCAATTATAGCATAGAACCAACCAATCTTCAAGCCTTGCTTCAGGTAAAACATCGGGGCAATCTAATCCAATATACCTTACTTCCGCCTACGGAGCCCGATCGTATTGTTATCCGACTCCAAAATCCTGAACTTTCGCCTGATCAAGCAACAGAGGATTTAGAGATTTTCATTCAGGCAGGACTTGCCACTCCCGAAGGCCCCGGTAAATCTAAAGAACCACAAAAAATATCTCTTGAAGTACCAGAAGCATCTGAATTGTCTATTATCTCGGTTGAGACGGAATCTACCCCCGATGGCGGTCAAATTCGCCTCTTGTGTAACCAAGGTCTGGACCTTGGAGATAACCCCGGGAAATGGTTCTCCGTAAATCCATCTATACCAATTCGCGTTGAAGCCCTCGATTATGGTTGCCTTATATCCGGCGCTTTTCAACCCCATACAGAATACGAACTTACCATCAAAGCCGGGATGCAGGGCATGTTAAGTGGGGCCCTTGCCTCAGATCAATCCTTCACCCTGAACTTTAATGAAACCGGTCCTGTGCTCGAATTCCTCTCTGCTAATGGCATGTATATGAGTCCCCTTTCCTCCGGTAATCTGGGCCTTCGAATCAAAGGCATGGAAGAAGTCGAACTTACTGTTGCGAGAATTTATCAAAATAACATCTTGTCGTTTTTCAGAGAAGAGTCCTATCCCGATTACTATTACGATGAGGAAAATGAAGAAAGTTATGTAACCGGTCGGGATTGGGCTTATGCCGGTACAACCAATCATGGGGATGTCATTCTCAACAAAAAAATTTCTTTACGATCCTTACCTGTTCAGGACGATTACCGCCTCCTTAATCCCGGCTTGGATCAGATGCGTTCTGCCAAAGGCGTCTATTTTGTTCGCGTTAGCTCCGCAACAGACCGATGGGTCAGAGATGCCCGCCTAATCTCCTTCTCCGATATTGGCCTGACTGCGAAAGTAAGTGGAGATGAAGTATGGGTCTTTGCCCATTCCATCAAAACAGCAGAGCCGGTAGCTGGTGTTACGCTTTCTCTGATCTCCACCAACAACCAAACCATGAGTAAGGCAACGACCGATGCTCAGGGCGTTGGCGTGTTCAAAAACCTTAAAGCTACCGCTGCAGGGTTCAAACCCAGAATGATTACCGCCGTCCACAGCCAGGACTTCACTTTCCTGGATTTGTCCTCAACCAAAGTGGAGACCGATCGTTGGGAGGACCTGGCAGGTCTGAAAACAGGGGAATCCGGATTAATCGGCTATCTCTATGGTGACCGTAACTTATATCGGCCGGGAGATACCCTACATCTGGCCGCCCTGATACGAAATTTAGCCTTAAAGCCTGTTTCCGGACAGCCCGTCAAGGTGCGTATCCTTTTGCCCAATGGGAAGGAAGCTGGAATGCATAAACTCATGCCCGGGCAACAAGGGCAGGCCTTTCTCAATCTTCCAATAGGAAAAGGCGGCATGACCGGCACCTGGCAGGCGGAACTTCTAACAGGAGATGAACAACCCTTGTTTTCTTATCGCTTTAGCGTGGAGGAGTTTACCCCCGATCGCATCGCTGTACAGGTAAATGCCGGGAAAAATGTCCTATACATGAATGAAACCCTCCAGGCCTCAGCTACTGCTACTATGTTATATGGACCGCCCGCGGCAGGCAAATCCTGGGAGGCAGATATTCAATTCAGAAGAAAACCGCTCAAGTTTAAGGCCTGGCCGGGTTATCAATTTAATCCGGATGCAAGATATACCGGGTCGGATTTATTGGCCTCTGAAAGAAGAAGTGGGGTTACCGATGATCAGGGGAATTTCTCTTTCCAATGTCCATTGAGTGGCTTAAGCTCAGAGGCAGGGAAGATTACAGCTCAGGCTTTTATCTCGGTTTTGGATGAAACAGGAAAAACTGTTCACCGCCTTGCGGAATATGAAGTATTAACGCAACCCTATTTTCCCGGAGTAAAGTGTCAGGATAGTTGGGTCAGTGCAGGAAGTCGTGTGCCTTTGTCTTTGATTACTCTGAATCCCTCAGGTGTTCCGGTTGCAGGAACGGTACAAGTTCAGGTGGTTCGGTATTTATGGCGGAATGTGGTGGAAAAGGATTATAGGGGATACTTTAATTTTAAACCCCGTAAACAAGAGGTTACCATAAGTGAGGTGGAGGTTCGGACCGGAACTTCAGCGACTATCCATTCGGTTGCCTTGCCGGCTTCGGGAGAGTATGAGGTTCGTATTACAGCTGCCGGTAGTTCTGCACCCATCCGTGTGCCGCTCTATGCCTGGGGCTGGGGTTCCACCCGTTCCAATTCCTTCCAGGTTAATCGGGAAGGCCAGATTCTTATCACAGCAGATAAAGCAAAAGCTTCTCCCGGTGAAAAAGTAAAATTACTCTTCCGGACACCTTTTGCCGGAAAACTGATGGTTACCCTGGAGCGGGATAAAGTATTAGAGTATCGTCAGATTGAAACAGATCAACGATCGGCCTCCCTCGAGATAGATTTGAAAGAGGCTCATGTTCCCAATGTAATTGTATCTGCCGTCCTGCTTAAGCCTTTGGATGATGGCGCTATGCCCCTCACCATCGCTTACGGTTATCTGAATTTAAAAGTTGAAAACCCCAAAGCTCAGATGTCTCTCGAAGTCACAGGGCCTGAACAAATCCGTTCAGGTAAGCCTCATACCTTCGTCGTCAAAGGCCCGCCCAATACTGAACTCACCATCTCCGTGGTGGATGAAGGGGTGTTGCTGATGAAGAATTATAACACCCCGGATCTTTATAAACATTTTTACAGTCCCCGTGCCCTTGAAACCCAGACCCATTCTTTATATCCCTTGTTGTTTCCCGATTTGAGATTGAAGAAATTGGCATATGGAGGCGATGGCTATAGCCTGGGCCGACGCGTCAATCCTTTCTTGCAATCCTCCAAATCCGTGATTGCCGCCTGGAGTGGCCCTATTAAAACCAATAGCGCGGGTGAAGCCTCTTTACGCGTGAATATTCCTGTTTACGCTGGTGCGGTTCGGGTCATGGCTGCCGCCTGGAATCAGGCCTCTTTTGGAACTGCTGAACGGGTCATTCGCATTGCCGATCCGCTTGTTCTCAATGTGAATGTGCCACCCGCGCTTGCCCCGGGTGATAGCCTGGTCATGCCTGTCATTGTCAGCAAAACCACAGCAGGGCAGGCCTCCGCCTCTGTGGCTGTCTCCGTTGGCAAAGGCCTGAAGGTAAAAGGTAAATCCTCCCAAAGTATTGCCCTCACCCCCAACCGGGAAAAAGTCCTGTGGTTCACGATATATGCTGAATCTCCTGTAGAGAAAACCAATATTTTAACCCTCGTTACCTGCGGTAGCGAAAACATCCGGGAGGAGAGCAGCCTGACGATCCAACCCCCATCTGCCTTTACCGGCGATTTTAAAGAAGGAAAAATTACTTCCGGTCAACAGGTTAGTCTTGCACCAGGAGGGAACTGGTATCCAGGCACTCTCAAGCGTACCCTGATGGCAGGTGCTTCTCCCCTGGCGGGGATTTCCTGGCATCTCAAAGAATTGATTCAGTATCCCCATGGTTGCCTGGAGCAAACTGTTTCGGCTGCTTTCCCCCAGCTGTATCTGCCTGCCCTTTCCGAGGCCGCCGGCCTGGGCATGAAGACAGGTGGGTCTAATACTTTTGTCCAGGAAGCCATTCGCAAACTGGAACGAATGCAACTCTATCATGGCGGATTTGCTTATTGGGAAGGGGGAACAGAGGTCTCCGATTGGGGCTCTGTCTATGCGCTGCATTTTCTGATAGAAGCCGATAAAGCAGGTTTCCCTGTTAGAAAACAATTGCTGGAGTCAGGCTTAAAATGGCTATCCGGATTGGCGCGTAATCGCCGGGAAGGTTATGATGATGCTGTTGTCCAGGATAACGATAAGGTCATTCGTGTTCCCTCTCTGACTGCGATCTATGCCTTATTTGTTTTGGCAGAAGCCGGGAAGCCGGAACGCGCTGCCATGAATTATTTCAAAGGGCGTCAGAAGGAGTTAAGTGAGTTGAAAAAATATCTCCTGGCAACCGCCTATCATTATACTGGTGAGGTAAACACCGCCAGAGCACTAACGCCGCCTGCCTTTACAGAATCCCAAACCTCCCGGGAATCCAGTGGAGAATTCAATTCCTGGATTCGTAACCAGGCAATGGTTTTAAATGCCCTGCTGGAACTAAGTCCTAACCAGACCGCCACCAAAGCCCTGGCCGATAAACTCCTTCGCCAATTAGCACAAACCACCCAACTCAACACTCAGGAAAGGGCAATGGCTTTATTGGCCTTAGGCAAGTATGCTGCTAAATTAAAACCCGAAGCGGTTGTGGCTGAAATTTCCTTCGGCGGCAAGACGGTCAGCTATTCTTCCGCTTCCCAGCCATGGCTTCGTCTCCCGGTGAATGGCGAGGTCTCCATACGGGTCATCAGTGGCACTCTGTATTATAATCTCTTCAGTGAAGGCTATGCCACCCGCGTTACCACAGCCGCTTCAGATGCAGGGCTCAAAGTCCGCAAAACCTATTTGACTCGGACTGGTAAGCCGGTTGAGTTGAATCGCCTGAAACGAAATGAACTTGTGATTGTGCGTCTTTCCATACAAGCAGAGGCCGGCAGAACCATAGACAATGTTGTTTTAACGGATCTGATACCACCTGGTCTTGAAGTTGAGAATCATCGCATTGCCCAGCTGCCTGATTTCGCCTTAAGCCCGGCCCCTTCTCAGCCCGAACACTTAGACATCCGCCGGGACAGGCTAATGTTTTTTACCAGTGTGAATGGTACCGAGAAGCATTTCTATTATCTCGCCCGTGCCATGTGGGCAGGCGCTTACCAG
>CANHCC010000103.1 GCA_947459115.1 Bacteroidota bacterium
ATTTCATCTCCGGACAGGAATAAAATATAGTGCCGAAAAGCCCATCAAGATGGCCAAGCCCAGAAACCATTGATACTGGTTTGCTGCATTTTTTTCTTCCTGCTCATCTACCACGGTGGCTGGCAGGTTTTGAAGATATTGACTGAGCGCAGACAGGGATGAATTGGAGGAGGACAAAGCGAATGCTTGCTGACCGGTTTGTTTTGCAATGTCCAGTGCAGTTTGAGGATTGACCTTGCTAATGGCTGTACCCAAATTTGCATTTTCATCTGATGACACAGGTACAGGTGCGCCGCCCGGGCTACCCACAGAAACAGGAATGACGCTTACCCCTTGTTGTTTAAGTCTTAGTAATACTGAAGTATATTTGTCTCCAAAATCTTCTCCATCTGTCAATAGGACGACTGCGCGGCTAAGTTTTTTACCTTGGAAGCGGGGTTCTGCAGAAAATCGTTCCAGGCACTTGGATAAGCCCGCCCTCAGGTCAGTGCCGGTATTGGAGAATTGATTGGTTTGCACAACTTTCAGGAGCATTTCGACCATACGCGCATCTGTGGTCAATGGACATTGAACAAAGCCCTGGGAGGTGTACACAATCAATCCCATTTTATCTCCTCGCATATCGCGAATGACTTTTCGAAGTTCAGATTTTACTTTTTCAAGACGGGAAGGCGCCAAATCTTTACAATTCATGGACGCGCTGACATCCAGAAGAAAATAAATCTCTCTACCCATGATATTGACTGTGCGGTTATTGTTGCCCCATGCCGGACCTAATAAGGCGAGACCAGAAAGACTTACCCCTCCAGCGAGTAAAAAATATTTAAGCACCGGATGGTGCTTGCCATATTGATTCTTATTAAACCAGGTATGAAAGACTTTTTCCGAACGGTGTTGAATAATCAACAACATCAGAAGGATGCAGGGGATAGCTGCTAACCAATAGATGTCTTGAAAATTCGCCCATTCTATCATAAAGTATGTATGAATAAAAATCCCTGCTGCAAGGTAACCCTTGCAGCAGGGATGGAAAGCGTACCCAGGGCCGGGGTCGAACCGGCACGAGTGTTACCCCACTGGTGTTTGAGACCAGCGCGTCTACCAATTCCGCCACCTGGGCATTGTGCTACAAAGGTAATTCCTGAATCCCACTCCGCCAAATCTTTTCCTTTCTTAATTCTGCTTTTCCAAACGGTCAAAATATTTTAAGCAAAGTAATGCTTCTGCCGCATGACGCAGGGCTTGGGTTTTCTCCGGCAATTCTTGAACCGCATCATACCTTTTACCCTGATTCAGGGCATTTTGAAGATGGGCAGATTTTCTCAACATAATCTCTGCGATTAAAGCTTCTGTTTTGCCTTGAGATTCTATTTGCTCATTCAGCTCCATCATGTCCATCAAAAAATCAGGAGGCAAGGAAATTTTCTCCCATTCGATACCATGCAATTCAATGAGGTGTATGAGGCGGGAATTGTCGTCTTTCAGGCAACTCCAGGCTTTATTGAACAAGGCACTTTTTTCTTCAATTTCCTTCAGCGCTTCAGGACTTTTATCCTGATGGAAGTCTGGATGAAACAAGCGGGACAGTTGCAGGTATTTTTGCCTCAGGGCGGGCAAGTCTATGTTAAAGGTTCGGTCAAATCCAAGAAGGGCAAAATAATCTTCCATGCTTATTTTATTTTGCTCCAGTCGTACTGATGGATAAGGTTGTAAATTCCCGCGGTGTCTTTTCGGTCAGTAAATTCTATGGTCAGTAAATAGCGATAAGCCATTCCCAGGGAAATTTTAAGGTGAGGTTCTTCTTTTAAGAAATTTATCCATCCGAAATTTTCACCAAGTCCTGCTTTCCATGCGCAGGATAGCTCTTCTGCGTTGTCTTGCACAAACTGGGAACGATACATATCAGATAAGCCGTTCCAGGTTTGAAGATTTCGGTTATAATCAATAAGCGACACCACAACAGATTCTTCATTTTTGCTCCAGGAAATTCGGGCTTCCGACATCCGGCGGTTGTCAAATTCCAGATATTGCGCGGAGGTATCTTCTAATTCATAGCCCTTGAAAGATAAGGGTAATAGGGATTGTAATTCCGAAAGGGATTTTATCAGGGTATCACCGGATTGAATTCTCTCCTGAAAGATTTTTTCCCGAAGGTTGGCATCATCCGGAGTTGCCTCAGGGATGCTGTCCATGGTCGAATCTATCCACGATTGATTATTCGAATCTTCATTGCATGCCAAGAGGGTTAAGACGAAGAGGATAAGGAAATACACTTTTACTTTTTCCATGCTTCCAACGTCTGTTTTAAATTTGCCATAGAAGGCATTATATCTTCTGAAGCGACTCCTCCAACCGAAAGTCGGAACCAACCATTGTCTTCTTTTACCCCGAATGCCTGGAATGGCACTAATGCCACACGCCCTTCTTCAAGGATATAATCTGCAATATCCGCATTAGTTAACAGGCGTTTCCCTGAGGGGGTCACTTGCCCGACAATATCCAGTCTTAAGGAAAGATATAAGGCGCCCTGGGGCTCAATAATCTGAACCGGGAACCCTTCCTTTACCCAGGATTGAATCTCATTATAAATTTGCACCAGCCTATGATGTAAGGCATGCTTTAAGGGTTCAATAGCGTTTTGAGTTTTTTCAGGGTCTGCAATAATTTCCGCAACCCCTAACTGCTCTGGTTTAGGCGCCCATGCGCCCACATGTGCGAGCATATTTCCCATTACTTCCATTAAATCTTTTGGGCCATAGCCCCAACCCACCCTTATACCTGTTCCTGCCAGCCATTTGGATGCCCCATCTGAAAGAATCATCCAGGGCCTAAGTTCCGGCAGCAGTTGCGTTGGAATCAGATGTTCCCGGTCGAAGGTAAGCATGCTGTACATCTGGTCGTAGAGTAAATAACAAGGCTTTTCTCCGACTGAAACACGTCGAGTGTTTTCTTCCAACAACAACTCACAGATTCCTTGCAGTGCTTCTCTGGAGAAGCAAGTGCCTGTTGGGTTGGAGGGGGAGGTGAGGGTCAGCAGGCGCGCATCTTTGAGGTGAGGCCTAAGGGTGTCTGCGGTGGGCAGGAAATTATCCTCAGGCTTTACCTGAACAGGAACGGCTTGCAGTCCTAGTAATTTACAATAATGGTTGTTGTTCCAGGAGGGAACGGGAAAGACTGCTTTCTCGCCGGGATTGACAATTGCGGCATAAGTGAGAAAGATTAAAGGTCTAGCTCCGCTGGCGATGAGGGTTTCCTCGGGTTTATAGGACAAGCCATAGAAATGCTCCAGCCAAGCACAGGCGGCTTTTTTGAGTTCCGGCACACCCATGGAAGGGGGGTAATTCGTAAGCCCGGCTTTGTAATTCCGTAGAATCGCTTCTTCCAGAGAGTCGGGAATCCTGAATTCCCCGGGCATAAAATCTCCAACGGTATAATTGGCGATGCGTTTCCCCTCTGAAATCATCCCTCGAACTTTATTGGCAAGTCTCAGAATTTCCGAGCCTTCCAGCCTTTCGGCCATATCACTGAAACGAGGTTCCATGCCGTTCATCAGCACACTACCGAAGTATGCTTTTCTTCTTTGAAGGATTCCAAAGGTCTGAGGTTGAGTTTTCCAAAGAGTACCTGGTCTTCATTAACAGCATTATTGGGGGTTGTCAATAGTTTATCTCCTGCAAAAATTGAATTTGCTCCGGCCATAAAACATAACGCTTGTTCTTCATGTGTCATTCTAACCCGCCCTGCTGATAAACGCACTCTGGCTTTGGGCATAATAATGCGAGCGGTGGCAATCATCCTGACCATGTCCCAGATATCTACTTTGGGTTGGTCTTCCAGGGGTGTCCCTTCTACCGGCACAAGCGCATTAACCGGAACGGATTCCGGATGCTGAGGTAGGGTGGACAGGGTATGAAGCATACCAACACGATCTTCTACTGTTTCTCCCATTCCGATTATTCCGCCGCTACACACATGAATGCCGGCATTCCGGACATTTTCCAGCGTATTAATGCGGTCATCATATGTGCGTGTGGTAATGATTGAAGCGTAATTTTCTTCAGATGTATCGAGGTTGTGATTATAGGCACTTAAGCCAGCCTCTTTCATTTTCTGAGCCTGTTCAGGACTGAGCATTCCCATAGTTGCACACACTTCCAGTCCGAGGGCATTGACACCTTTGACCATTTCAAGTACATTGTCAAAATCCCGGTTATTACGGACTTCTCTCCATGCGGCGCCCATACAAAAGCGTGTTGAACCATTGGCCTTAGCTTCTTGCGCAGAGGCAATGACCTCTTCTACCGGCATCAGTTTATGTACTTCCACATCAGTATGATAGCGGGCGGCCTGAGGGCAATAAGCACAGTCTTCCGGGCAACCACCTGTCTTGACACTTAACAGGGTACAAACCTGAACCTCGGATGGATCATTATTCTCACGGTGAACGGTAGCCGCTTTGTAGATCAGCTCCATCACAGGCATATTGTAAATGGCCCGGATTTCTTCCCGAGTCCAGTTGTTACGAATTTCAGTCATAGACAGTAAAATATTTCCAAAATTAAGAAATATTGAGCAAGGAAATAGACCCGGAGTTAGTGAAGTTGACCTGTGAGCCGGGACAGTCGCTTTTCTGTATCAAAAACACAAATTTTATCTGATGCAACCCTGTTTATCTATTTGCGTTTTCGGAAATCTCCTGCCCGCCTGATTCTCGCCCCTTTTTCCTGTGTAACTTCGCCTCACAGCATTAAACTATGAATTTGTTTGATACAAACGAGGCGCCTGAAAAAAATCTGATTTATAAACTCACGGAAGAACTGCAGGAGCACAATTACAAATATTATGTTTTGGCTCAACCTGTGATTTCGGATTTTGAATTTGATCAGAAACTCAAAGAGCTTCAATCTCTTGAGGAACGTTTCCCTCAATATCGTTTGCCAGATTCTCCTACCCTAAGGGTTGGGGGAACTGTGACCAAGAACTTTCCGGTGTTTACGCACAAAAAGCCATTGCTTTCTTTGGGAAATACCTATTCCACCGAAGAATTACGAGAGTTTGACAACCGGGTTCAGAAAGGCCTTGGGGGAAGATCTTTTCATTATGTTGCGGAGCACAAGTTTGATGGAGTGGCTTTGAGTCTGCATTATGAGAATGGGGTGCTTAAAACCGGCGTTACCCGAGGGGATGGGAAACAGGGCGATGATATTACCGCCAATGTTCGTACTATCCGTAATATTCCCCTTCGTCTGAAAGGCAAACTCTCCGGCGCCTCCATTGAGGTTAGAGGTGAGGTGTTTATGCTGGTGGAGGATTTTCGTAAAATCAATAGGGAGCGGGAAGATATTGGCGAAGTGCCCTTCATGAATCCTAGAAATTCAACGGCCGGCACCCTTAAACTTCAGGACTCAGCGGAAGTCGCACGCCGGCCTCTCAAATTTGTCGCCTATTATCTGGATAGTGATTCGCTTGATTTACCGGATTCTGATTTTGAGGGACTCGCGTGGTTGCAGGAATCTGATTTTTTTGTGAGTCCTTACAACACTCGATGCCTTGCCCTTGAGGAGGTGTTTAATTTCATTGATGCCTGGGATTCCCGGCGCAATGAATTGCCTTATGATATTGATGGTATAGTGATTAAGGTGGATGAAATGAGTCTTAGAGAGGAGTTGGGTTACACTGCTAAGAATCCCCGATGGGCCATTTCCTATAAATATCAGGCAGAGAAAGCGCTAACGATTTTGAATACCATCTCATTTCAGGTAGGTCGTACCGGTGCGGTTACCCCTGTGGCTAATCTGGAGCCTGTATTGCTTGCAGGGACTGTTGTGAAGCGCGCCTCTCTTTATAATGCCGATGAAATTGCTCGTCTTGACTTGCATGAGGGGGATACTGTTAGTATTGAGAAGGGTGGTGAGATTATTCCCAAAGTGACAGAAGTAATTGCCCGCAAGCCAGGTGCGAGGAAATTTGACTTCATTTCAGAATGCCCTGAATGTAGAACCCCATTATCAAGAAAAGAAGGTGAAAGCAATTACTATTGCACCAATCATAGGCTTTGTCCGCCCCAGATTAAAGGAAGAATCGAACATTTTGCCCATCGCAAAGCCATGAATATAGATGGTCTTGGTACAGAGCTCATTGATCAATTGGTGAGCAAAGGTATGATTTCGGACTATGGAGATCTTTACGCCCTGAAAAAAGAAGATTTAATTACGCTTGATCGTTTTGGTGAGAAATCGGCGGATAATCTCCTTGCCGGACTTGAAAAGAGTCGTTCCGTGCCTTATTCCCGGGTATTGTTTGCTCTTGGAATTCGGCATGTTGGAAGTACGGTTGCAGAAAAACTCAGCCGGGCATTTCCTTCATTAGAATCCTTGGAGCAGGCGACACTGGAAGATCTGACCACTACACCTGAAGTTGGGGAAATCATTGCCCAAAGTGTTTGGGACTGGTTTCATCAACATCCGGAGACAATCCCCCTTTTGGGCAAGATTCGTTCAGCGGGACTTCAGTTATCCCTTTCGGAATCGGACCTTCCTAAAGTTCTATCTGATAAGCTTCAGGGGAAGAGTATTTTATTTTCAGGAAAATTTGACAAATATAGTCGCGATGATCTCAAGGCAATGGCTATCAGCCATGGGGGACAAATTGCATCCGGGATCAGTAAAAAATTGGATTTCCTTGTTGCAGGTGAGGACATGGGGCCTGCCAAAAAAACTAAGGCTGAAGATCTGAATATCCGAATCATAACCGAGGATGAATTCCTATCTTTGTGCCAATGAGTTGGTTTGAACGGCAGAAAATAAAACTGGCCAAATTCTTTTACGCCCGAAGAGCAGTAAAAGTCAGGCCACGGCATGATTTTGTTTCCCTAAAACAGGCAAGTAAGGTTGGCATACTGATTCATGTCAACTATTTTAATCTCCGCTACACGAAACAAATTGCCGATTTCATTACCCATCTTGAAAAGGACGGGAAGCAGGTATATATCATTGAACTTAATACTAAAAACAAAGCAGATTCAGTCTTTAGTGATATTAAGTTGTCCGTATTTTTAAATCGGAAGTATTTTAACTGGCTTCACATTCCAAATCATTTTGCCACTGCAAAAGTAAACAAGCACCATTTGGATATATTAATAGATTTGGATCCCTCTCCGGAATTATTTAGTCGTTTTCTAACTGGGCTTTCTAATGCTCGTATGAGAGTTGGGTTTCATAGGGATGGCTTTGAGAATTATTATGATCTTATGATTGCCATTGCACCAGATACCCCTGTCTCTAAAACATTAGAACAAATTGAGAATTATTTAAACATGCTTCAAAAATGACCACAAAATCTGTATTTACCGGGACGGGTGTTGCCTTAATTACCCCATTTTTGGAAGATAAATCCGTGGATGAAGTTGGATTGCGAACGCTCGTTCTGAATATGCTCAACGGCGGGGTTGATTTTTTAGTGCCTCTAGGCACCACCGGCGAATCAGTCACCTTGTCGGAAGCCGAATCAGATCAAGTCATTCGCATCGTTCTTGAGACCAACGCATCCAAGCGCCCTGTATTGATGGGCTGCGGTGGTAACGACACTTTCAAGGTTCTGAAAATGCAAGAGAAATACGAAAAGGCCTACAAGCCTGATGGTTTCTTGTCTGTTACTCCATACTATAATAAGCCATCTCAGGAGGGATTATATCGTCATTATAAAACTTTAGCTAATGGTACGGATCTGCCGATTGTGCTTTATAATGTTCCTGGTCGGACTGGCGTCAATATGCTACCGGATACCGTGATTCGTTTGGCTCAGGAATGTTCCAATATTGTGGCTATTAAGGAAGCTTCGGGCAATATCGAACAGGGAGCAGAAATTCTTCGTCGTAAACCGGAATCTTTTGTGGTCTTGTCTGGAGACGATACCCTAGTTTTGCCTCAATTAAGTATTGGTTATGAGGGTTGTATCTCTGTGGCTGCGAATGGGTATCCTAAGGAATTTTCGGATCTTGTTAGGTTTGGCATGAATCAGAACATGGAGGAAGGTCGGAAATTGTATTTAAAACTTCTGCCTTGGATGCAGTTATTGTTCAAAGAAGGAAATCCTGTAGGGATAAAAGCTAGTTTATCAATTTTAGGAGTCTGCGGGCCATATGTTCGACTTCCATTAGTAGAGGCGACGGAGGTACTTAAGAAAGAGATATATGGGTTTAGTTTATAGGGTGGGTCAATGTGTCTTTAGTAGCGAGGGGGGAGGATAAACAATAACGGGTCTCTGGAGTGAGTTCATGGATTTTGAGGGGGTATTTGTTATTTTAATTCAAACTATTTGTTGGTTTGGTCACAAGCGTACCTTGTCGGTACCTTGTTTGCTTAAAAGTAAAAAAAACGAGGATTGTTATTTGATTTATTTCCTCTAATTGGACTTTTAGGCGAAAAGAATCATAAAATTGAATGCCATAAACCGCATTCCATCGTTTATTTTATGCTCAATCGCACAAAATAAACGTACCTCTCCTTCCATTTGCCTTAGCAATTGTTAACTAATTTACTAAATCCTTTAATCGAAACCGGATTGAAGCCGATTTTATGAATTGATGTTAGATTGTTTAGCCTGCTTTTATATAGCCACCAGGTGGGATTTGTTGCAAATATTTATATTCCGGTACTAAGGCTTTCAATCGTTTTCTAACTGCTCTAACTTCCGCCCTAAAAACCTCAATATTGCTTTCAAAGAATTCTAATACACATTTATAGCTTATGACCTTCTGAATCTCGGGGTCCTCCAGATGATAGGAATTGGTATTGCAGTTCTCCAATTCTCTTTTATCATCATGGATCAATGGTGTATTTTGAATTTCTGTAATGACCTTCTTGATTTCTGTGGATTCTGTTAACTCAAATATGCCAGTGTACCTTGCTGACAAACGATCTTTTCTATCATATTGTTTATTATATTGTATCGAAAAGGATTGAAGGAAATTCGCAAATCGTTTTCTTAAAGATTCGCTAAGATTTATCCCTGCATAAGTTTCTGAGTCTCTAGTCGCAATTGGAGGTAATTTTCCTGACACATATTCATCAAGATCTTTAGAGGAGAGCAAGTAGCTTTGGTTTTTACTCTCCTTTGGAACTTTCTCCAAAACATCTCCTTCGTGGAATTTTACAAGAATTAGCAGTTTGTTTTTGACAATCGAAAAAGCCAGAATTCTTCCAACCGGAAGCAGGAAAACTGCCAAGTTTTTTCTGACCGTTTCTATTGCCCATTTTTTTTGATTGTACGGAAACCAATTGTTGATTCCGAGTATTTCCTTGGTAAAAAGATAAGTCCCTCCAGGGTTTAAGATTTTTTGTTCTATCATAACACAGTTAGTAGGTTATTTCAGGATATCGAAAAAATCCTTGAATAACAGGTTATCATTCAGAAGCAGACGTGATGCAATATCAAATCTGTTGTGTCCACAACTGTTTGTGCAACACCATTTTTGCCAATCAAAGGCATTGAGGAGGTTTAGGGATAAAATTAAAAAAGCTTATCCCGGAAAAAAAGGAAATGTGTGCTGTAAATGAATTTATTATTAAATAAAAAGAATGTATCAAACTGACTGAAATCCTTTAATATCAGGCTTGTAAGTTCGTATATGTCAATTTCAAAAACGGAAATTTATGGGG
>CANHCC010000104.1 GCA_947459115.1 Bacteroidota bacterium
AGTGGCTGGAGTGAATCGGACTATGAAAAAGCCGGAAAAATGGCAGCGAAGATATATTTGGATAACATCCGAGACATTCAAGCCCTTGCAGAAGCCAAAGGGATTAAAGCCTATTTTATTTTGCAGCCTTCTTTATTTTCCACCCAAAGACCCTTAAGCGAACAGGAACAGGCCTTTATAGATAACAATCATCCATTTGTATCAGCGATACACAAATCCGTGTACAAGCACATCCTTGCTGCAGATAAAGGGGATTTAAACTTTTATGATATGTCAGGCGCCTGGGATGATATGCCCAAAGGGGATTATTTTTATGATTGGCATCATGTAAACAAGGCTGGCAATGATTTTTTGGCAAGGAAAATAGCTAAGGAAATCAGCCTATTTCGTTGAAATTTAAGTAATTTTGGACTATGAATATACTTGGCATATCCGCCTTTTATCATGACTCTGCTGCTGCCTTAATACAAGATGGTGAAATTGTATCCGCAGCCCAGGAAGAAAGGTTTACCCGTAAGAAACACGATCCGGGTTTTCCCGCAGAGGCCATAAAATACTGTTTGAAAACAGGAGGGCTTTCTTTGAACCAATTGGATGCCATAGTTTTTTATGACAAACCCCTGCTCAAATTTGAGCGTCTGTTAGAGACCTATTATCAAAATGCTCCGGCCGGTGTGCAGTCCTTTATCACGGCCATGCCGGTTTGGTTGAAAGAGAAGTTTTTTCTCAAAAGATTAATCAAAGAAGAATTCAATAAAATTGAAAAAACGGACTTCAAAAAGATTAAGCTTTTATTTACAGAACACCATTTATCACATGCTGCCTCAGCATTTTACCCCTCGCCATTTGAAGATGCAGCGGTCCTGACCATTGATGGCGTTGGCGAGTGGGCAACGGCCTCCATCGCTTATGGTTCCGGCAAAGACATGAAAATTCTAAAGGAACTGCGTTTCCCTCACTCTGTCGGCCTTTTGTACTCTGCTTTCACCTATTATCTCGGCTTCAAAGTCAATTCAGGGGAATATAAATTAATGGGGCTAGCACCCTATGGTAATCCTGAAGGAGAGGACACTCAGAGATATATAAAAACCATTAAAGACCGACTGGTCAGCATTCGGGAGGATGGCTCTATATTCTTAAATCAGGAATATTTTAATTATGCGACAGGCCTTACGATGGTAAAAGAGAAAGCCTGGGCTCAATTATTTGGATTCCCTCAAAGAAAACCCGAGTCAGAACTCGAGCAGAAGCATTGTGACCTGGGCTACGCCATCCAGACTGTGACAGAGGAAATCGTGTTGAAAATGGCCAAGGAGGCCAAACGCTTAACCGGAAGCAAGAACCTCTGTATGGCCGGAGGCGTCGCATTGAATTGTGTGGCCAACGGCAAACTATTAAAAGAAAAAATATTTGAAGGCTTTTATATTCAACCCGCAGCAGGAGATGCAGGAGGTGCCTTAGGAGCAGCTCTGGCAGCTGCCCATCTAAGTTATGGCCTACCCAGAGATCGTACTCAGTATGCCAAGATGGACGACATGCAGGGTTCTTACCTGGGTCCTGAATATACCTCGCAGGACATAGAGTTAATGGCAAGAAAATATAAGGCCAAATTCATTCATTTTGAAAAGTTTGACGATCTGGCTCAGCGCACGGCAGGTCTGATTGCGGAAGGCAATGTGATTGGATGGTGTCAGGGTCGAATGGAATGGGGACCAAGGTCTTTGGGGAATCGCAGCATTTTAGGGGACCCCAGAAACGAGGAAATGCAGATGAAGCTTAATCTAAAAATTAAATATCGGGAAAGCTTTAGACCCTTTGCGCCAGTTGTATTAGCCCAGGATGCCGCTTCGTATTTTGACCTCGAAGGCCATTCCCCATATATGTTACTGGTTGCGCCGGTGCATCCTGACAGAAGAAAACCCTTGCCGCCTACCTATCATCAAATGCCCATGAAGGAGAAATTATACCATCTCCGTTCAGATATACCTTCTGTGACTCACCTGGATTTTTCAGCCAGGATTCAAACGGCGCATAAGGAAACGAATCCCCGACTGACCGGCTTATTAGAAGCTTTCAAATCTCAGACCGGCTATGGCGTTTTGGTTAATACCAGTTTCAATGTCAGAGGAGAGCCAATTGTGAACACACCGGAAGACGCCTACAAATGTCTGATGCGCACAGAAATGGATTATCTGGTCGTAGGGGATTATTTATTTGCCAAATCCGACCAACCCGAATGGGCTGAAAAAGTCGATTGGAAGCAACAATACGGTCTGGATTAACGAAAACACTACCTTTACACAACAAACACATACACATGGACTTTTTAAAAGACCTCTGGGATTTTATGAGGGAGCGTAAAAAATGGTGGCTAATGCCCATCATTGTGGTTCTTCTCTTAATTGGCGTTCTACTTGTGATAGGTGGCGGCAGTGCTGTAGCCCCTTTCATTTACACCCTGTTCTGATTTCATCCTTATGATTCAAATCGATACGACCCGAGAAAAAGTTCGGGAATCAATTATTGTTATCGCAGCAGGTTTTCTGGTTGTGTACCGTTTCTTGGAACAAGACTGGGCGATATGGGTATCACTTGGGATTCTCGTGATAGGTGCCTTTTCGGATGCACTATCGAAACTTATCCATATTGGTTGGATGAAACTCGCACAGGGCATGGGTTTTATCATGTCCAAAATTCTCTTGTCCTCCATATTTTTTCTTTTTCTAACCCCGATAGCCCTACTCTATCGGCTTCTTGGAAATAAGACACAGAAAAAAGAAGACAGCACTTATTACTTCACAAGAGATCACCAATATACCGGGAAAGATCTCAATCAAGTCTGGTAATTCTTACCAAAATTGGGTAATCTGGTTTCCATTGTTACTGTGGTATACAACAATGCCTCCACTATACGGGATGCCATTGAAAGTGTACTGAGTCAGAATTACCCCAATATTCAATACATCGTTATTGATGGAGGTTCCACAGATGGCACCTTAGATATCCTTCATTCGTATAAAGACCGAATAGATATACTGATAAGCGAAAAAGACCGGGGTATTTACAGTGCCATGAATAAAGGTCTTGCGCGATGCGAGGGAGAGTGGACGGCCATGTTAAACTCGGATGATGTTTATGCAGATGAACGGGTTATTTCGGAAGTAAACGCATATTTTGACAAGACAGGAGCCGATGCGGTTTATGGAGATCTGGAATATGTTGCGGCGGATAATTTGAACAAAATTGTGCGTACCTGGCGTTCCGGCAATTATGATAGAGAAAAATTTAAATTTGGATGGATGCCCCCTCATCCCTCTTTTTATTTGAGAACAAAATTCTATAAACGATTTGGAAAATTTAATGAAGAAATGAAAATCTCAGCTGACTATGAACTTATGCTTCGAATGCTCTTCAAGCATAAACTCACAGCCGTCTGGTTACCAAGAGTTTTGATTAAAATGCGTGTAGGCGGTATCTCTAACGGAAACTTGAAACGGAGATTATTGGCCAACCGAGAGGATAAAGAGGCCTGGCGAATCAACCATATTACCCCCTTTTTTTTTACCCTGTATCTCAAACCATTGCGAAAAATAGGACAGTTTTTTTCCTTCCTCTAAATTCGAAATATTTGTAACAAGAATTTTTTTAAAATCAAATTGCTTCCATAAGAAGTGACAAATAATGATTATATTTGCACTATCTTGTGTAGGGTTTTAATCAAAATCCTACACTTACTGGTTGAACACTTATGAGCCTGGTGCTTATTTTTTTCGCTTCTGTAACGGCCTTCATGTTGGTATATTATTCTATACCCATGATCATTCGTGTTGCCAATAACAATCAGCTGTACGATTCTCCGGATGGAAAACGAAAAGTTCACAGCACCAATACGCCGCGCCTGGGGGGCGTTTCCGTTTTTGGAGCTATTATATTAAGTCTGGTATGTTGGATATTTGCCTTTGAGCAAGATCTAAAATTACATTTTATTGCTCCCGGATTAATCATCTTATTTTTTACCGGACTCCGCGACGACATTGCAGACCTCAAACCCAAAACCAAATTATCTTTGCAGTTGTTGGCTATTGCTTTATTTACTTTTGGCGCAGACATCCGAATTCATTCCTTTTACGGCATTTTTGGATTACAGGAACTTCCCTACTGGTTTAGTGTAATGTTTACATTTTTCTGCTATGTAGTGATTATCAACGCTATGAATCTGATTGATGGAATCGATGGTCTAGCCGGAGGGTTAGCGGCAATTGTCTCCATTACCTATGGCGTCTGGTTTTACCTCATAGGTCAACAAATGATTTGCTTGATTGCCTTTATACATGCAGCCGCTCAGGTGGCATTTCTTCGCTTTAACATCAGTCAAGATCCCAGACTTCGCATATTTATGGGGGATTGTGGGAGCATGATTGCCGGAGGGATTATTGCGGTGTTGACCATACGATTTATTGAGACCACGCAAGGCAACATTGTTTATTTTCTGAGTGCCGGGCCATCGGTAGCATTAGGGATCGTAATCATTCCTTTATTTGATACATTAAGAGTTTTTGTAATTCGTGTCAGTAAAGGCAAATCCCCATTTACTGCCGACCGTAACCACCTGCATCATTTATTCATCGATATGGGTCTAACGCACAGAGTCGCTTCTGCTGTGTTATATGGAATAAACATAGGATTTATTACGCTTTCTTTAAGCCTGGCTTACCTACCCATTGTAAGTCACTTGCTGATTATATTTTTTTCCGGCATCGTGGTTCTTAACCTTATACCCTCTTTTTTGGTTTGGCTTCGTCGCAAGCGCCTGCCTGTTTTAGTTGAGAAAGAAAACCCGTTGGGTATAGATGTAGAAGTAGGGAAGTCTTAATCGATTCAATAGCGTTTTTTCTGAAAGTCTTTTGGCTTCACTTCCGGTACAGGAAGCATAACCTGCCAGTCCTGCAAATATCCGGAGGTAAACCACAGATTATTCCATACTTGACTGAACAGGCGACTGACCCACATTTCGCCTTCCATCCCCTCTCCTTTTCGTTCAATTGAACATTTCGAATTGTGCCTTGCCAGAGCGTAATACTGACGGGCTTTTCCCAGGTCATAGCCTTTTCTTGTTTTACCAAAAAACCAAACATCTCCCAGAACTAAATAGGCTTCACAGTATTCCCAGGCGGCAGCATGTTGCAACCAATGCAAAGCCAGAGAATCATTAGCAGTCACACCTTTACCTTCCAGATAACAAATACCCAGATAAAAAGATACCATTGGATCATTTAACCCAGACGCACGATTGGCTACCTTGAATAAGGCAACATCACTCTTCTTTGCAGCTAACTGTGGGTCGGCAAAAGCGTTTTGAGCATCTTTACCCGAATACAACTCTATTAAGACTCTAACTGCTTGTACCATGCCGGCCTCTGCAGACACTTCCAAATATTTCAATCCTTCAGGAATATTTTTTGTCATACCCTGACCTCGCAATAGCGCATTCCCTGCCAGGAAACAGGCCTCCGGATGTTTCCCTTTCAGCAAAGGTTTGATGTAAGTCCAGACAGAATCCTGACTGGCCTTGCAATCTAACCCCAAAGCAAAACATTCAGCCATTTTTAAACGGGCGATTGTGTCCCCGTTATTGGCCTTCGTTCTGCATTCCGAAATAGATTGAGCAGTAAGCCCCCCGCCTATTCCGAACCAAAGGGGAAAGAACATGAACCCCAACAGAACTTGTCTCATTTGGTTCTTAAAGTCAAATGATCTAACAATACATCAATGGCCTTTTCCATATGATGATTATTCGGGATAATTAAATCACAGGTATCCTTAAAAGGCTTTACGAAGGTATTATACATTGGAATGACATCCTTCTCATATTGTGCAAGAATATCTTCCACCCGGTATCCTCTCTCTGCATAATCTCTCAAAATTCTTCTAGACAATTTGATATGCTCATCTGCATCCACAAATACTTTAAGATTTAACAAATTCCTGAGTTCGGGACGATAATAAATAAACAGCCCTTCGATTACAATGATTGGAGAAGGTTTATAGGTGAGTATTGCAGGAACCACATTGGGATTATTAAAAGTATATTCCCGAATTTGAATGGTTTGTCCTGCAATTAATTTTTCGATATCGCCGATAAATCTGTCAAGATCCAGGGCATCGGGGTGGTCAAAATTAATTCTGCCCTCTTCATTAAGGGTTTGAAACTCCAGATCTTTGTAGTAATTATCCTGAGAAATCAAGGTAACCTGATGAGCAGGCAACCTATTCATAAGTTGCTTTAACAAGTAAGTCTTACCGGAAGCGCTTCCTCCGGAAACACCCAGTAAATAAGGTTTTTTATCGGACATTTTTAGACAACCAGTTTTGAAATTCTTTCATTGCATTACCACGGTGGGAGATTTGATTTTTGACTTCTGCACCCACTTCTGCGAGGGTTTGAGTGAAACCCTCCGGAATAAAAACGGAATCATAACCAAAGCCCCCTGAACCTTTTGGCTCCGATGCGATAGTTCCTTTCAGTATCCCCGAAAAGAAGACCGGTTCGGGCATGACCCCAACAAGACAAAGCACCGTTTCAAATCGGGCTTGTCGGTCGGTGCGCCCCTGCAGCGCATTCAATAATTTTAGAATGTTGTCTGAATGATTTGCCGTCAAACCGGCATATCTTGCGGAGTGTACACCGGGCGCCCCATTCAGTGCATCAACCATCAGGCCTGTATCATCCGCAAAAGCAGGCAGTCCTGCAAGTTGAGCGGCGTAATTTGCTTTTAATTCAGCATTTTCAGCCAATGTATCACCGGATTCCTCGGGCGAAACAGCCTGAGGAATATCTTTCAAAGAAATCAAGTGAATATCTTGAGGCATTAAGGCTTGAAATTCTGCAATCTTGCCGGGATTGAAAGAAGCCATGATCCAGTTTTTCATGAGGCATGATAGGCTTCAGAGATTCGTTTAAGCACCTGCCATGCTTTGCGTTTTACCCCTTCACTTTCCTGCATGTCCGAAAGACAGGGAATGACATGTAGCCCTGTCTCCCGGTCACGACCCTCTTCTCCGGGGTCTAATGGCAGATAGTTTAAATCGAGGATGATACCATAGGGCGTTTTCATCATTGAAAAATCTGCTCCGGATGCGGGCCGTAATATTTTGGCAAAGCTCACTTCGGGGAAAGGTATCTTCATGGCTTCAACAATTTTTTTTAAGAGATCGGTCAGATCTTTTCTCTGGAATTCAGCTTCTCTCAGAAAGAAAGTTATCCTGGCATCGGGCTTATTGATATACCGAATCGAAGGTTGATGAAAATCCGGAATAGAATGCAGCGTATCTCCATAGAGTACACTCAAAAACCCGGGGGTAAGAAACTTATGTTTCATTTAGCCAATTTAAAATGTTGAAGGGCAAGGGATGCCACTTCCTCTCCTATTGCGAGTCCGGCGGTAGCGGCGGGTGACGGTGCATTCAGGACATGAATGGACGCAGGCCCTTTTTCAATTCTAAAATCATCCACCATATTCCCATCCGGGTCGAGCGCCATGGCTCTTACACCGGACCTACCGGGAACGAGGTCTTCCATTTCCAGCGTTGGAATAAGCTTTTGAAGTCTATTAAGAAATAACTTTTTAGAGAATGCCCGGCGATATTCATCCAGACCAAAGCGCCAATGTTTTGCAAGAAACTTCCATGTCCCTGCAAATGACAAAGCCTCAGCGGTATCCTTCAGACTAAAATCGAGTTTTCCATAACCTTCACGCTTGAAAGTGAATACCGCATTCGGCCCACATTCTACCCCTCCGTGTATCATCCGGGTAAAATGCACCCCTAAAAATGGGAATTGAGGGTTGGGCACAGGATAAATCAGATGTCTGACTTTGTGCATCCCTTTTTCGGATAAGTCGTAGTAGTCTCCTCGGAACCCGAGGATCCGCATGTTCTGATCCACCTGATCCTGAAGGGCGAGACGGTCGCTTTGCAAACCACCACAAAAAATTAAACGAGTGGCTTTAAATTTACCTTTTGAGGTCTGAATAATTGAAACCTCTCCCTCTCTGTGCGTTTTCAACACTTCAGTTCCTGTCAGCACCTGATTTTCAGGATTGACTGACAGGAATAATTCTGCGAGTTTGAAAACCACACCGGGAAAATCAATAATACCTGTACACCCCACATGGATACCTGCGATACCTGTGCAGTAGGGTTCAATTTCCTTAATTTGTTGGGCATCTACTTTTTGCATGGTTTCAATTCCATTTTGAATTCCATGCTGGTAGATTTTTTCCAAAAAACTTAATTCCGAGGGCTGAGTAGCGACAATTAATTTGCCACAAATATCATGAGCGATATTATGCTCCTTGGAAAAAGCGACAATTTCCCGTCTTCCTTCAACACAATTTTTAGCCTTGTAAGACCCTGGTTTGTAGTATATGCCTGAATGTATAACCCCCGAATTTCGGCCGGTCTGATGATTGGAGAGCTTGGGTTCTTTTTCAAAAACCACCATTTTCAGATTGGGGAATTGCCGACTCAGTTTCCAGGCAGAGGCGAGTCCTACCATCCCCCCACCAATTACAGCAATATCAAATTGTTCATCCATTGTAGTAGCAGTTACGCAAAATTAAGATTTATAGAGGTTGTTTCCATAAAGGAATGCTTTTTTATTAATATTGTAGGGTAGTTTTTAGTTCAGTAAAAGCTATTTTAAGGCGGCTTCACGCATCGCCTATGTGAAAATTGAATTATTATTGGTGATCTTCCGAAAATGAAAGCGTCCCTTAGGCCTTTCAATCGATGGAGTTATTTCCAATTTAATTCAGTTACTCTTTCTGGTTGTAACAAATAGGTTTAAGTCTGATTTAAACCCATTCTTTTTTCGTTTTCATGAATGCTTTTTTCCTTTTTGAACTTGTGTCCGCAATAAACAAAGACACAAACAATCAACCGAATACCAGGGATAATAGCCAACAGGTGCTGGACTTATTTCAATTGGAGGGGACCTCGGTACGCTCAGAGTTAAATACATTACCGCCTATTGCGGAACTCCATTTATTAGAAGGCAGTAAACTGGCCTTGCATTATCTGGTTAGCCAAGATTCCAGATCTGCCGATCTTGTGTTGCAAGCGCTTATTGCTAAGCATACACCCACCTGTGATTGGGAAGCAAATTATCTGGACCTATTAGAGGAAAGCCTGAAGCGATTGTCTCTTGGTATTAGCATCGAAACATTTGAATCCACTCTGGAGGAGATTTCCTGGAAAGACTTACCCGAAGCTGTTTTAGGGCATAGTCTGTTTCTAACCGGATTTGTTTATCTGCAAGAAGCCTTATTGTCAAATCAAAAAAAGTGCAAACTTTGGTTTGAACAGCTGACTCAAAATTCCGCTCATAAGGAACTGGGACTCATGGCTTATTCCTTTTTATTTGAGTACCATCTTCGTGGTACCGAAGCCTCCTCCCTGCAGAATCTTCACACGCTCTGCAATCAGCTGGAAAACCTCGCCGCTACTAGTCCTGGCGAGGACCATGTTCTGCAGTTGTTAAATTTCCGGAACGAATTGAAAAC
>CANHCC010000105.1 GCA_947459115.1 Bacteroidota bacterium
AAAGTTCCGCTTGTTCAACGGATGCTAAATAGTCTTTAAATGGATGATTTGCCATTTGCCTTATGTCATAATCAAAAGTGCTTTCAGGTGAACCTCCATATCTGCTTGTAATGACTGAAAAAACAAACCAACGAGAGACTAATCTTGCAATTTCACCTTGTGGCATTTTTTCTTCTCTTAGTTTTAAATAAATGATATAAGCAAAGTCTAGTGCATTTTTTGAGCGAATTAAATCCGGTGAAATAAATCCAGCTGAACGAATAATCATCACGAATTTTTTAAAATAATCTTCATGCATAAAACGCAAAGCAGATTGTTTCATTCTTTCGAATGTTTCGGCAGCTATTCTTTCTTCAAACTCACGAGTTTCAAAATTACGACCTGATAAAAGGCTTACTAAATCAGACATTTTACCTCTGGCAAATGCTGATGTAAATGAAACACGCAACATATCGGTATAGCTGGGGTCGAATAGATCATCCTTTTCGTCTTTGAGCCATGTCATGGCTTTAAAATAATCAGTGGATGCAAAGTCTTTATCGTGGTCACTAATATGTTCGAAAAATTGGGGGGCAACGGCTAGATGACAGAAATAATCGATTGCTTTTCGCAAGTTAGGTCCGTCGAATTTTTCATTAGATGCTATTTTACTCATTGCAAAATCAGCTTGAGATAATACAACGCCTTGAGAATTGATGCGAATAAATATCTCTGTAACGGTTTCAATATCTAAGTCGTGCGCCAGATCAATAGTACCAATTTGCTTGTGCTGAATAGATAATAAGTTGCTAATATTCTTTTCAATTATGGTTGAATCGGCATCGGTATTCAAATCCAAATACTGACGAACAACTTGTATGATACTTCCCGAATTCATCACCTCCGAAATATCATGTATCCAGGCTTTATCCTTTAAAATTGCAGGGTTTTGCACTTCAAAAACTTCTGTTTTAGGATTGAATGCAATCTTTATTCTAACTCGGTCGTAATCTTTATTGATGACATAGTTTCCTAATACTGCTGCATTTAGAGCAGTAATGCGTTGTTGCCCGTCTATCAGAATTTTTTTACCTTCCGATAATTTGCCGTCTTTTAGCCTCACATTGGGGTTTTGCCAAGTAATCACATAACCGATAGGATAACCTTTGTAAAGACTATCCAATAAGTCACGAACCTTGGAGGCATCCCATACAAAAGGGCGTTGCACCTCGGGTATTGCTATTTGTCCATCTTTTACAAAGGCCAAAAAAGTAGAAATATGGTGTTGGTTTACTGAATATTTCTGTGCTTGCATAATTGTCTTTTAAAATAATTGGTTTTGATCTGTAGTGGTACAAAAATTTTATCAATACTAAAATAACACTCGTTCAACAAGAATTTTTTGGCCTAAGTTGTGTGTTGGAGAAAACAATCCTTGTGAATGAATTACCGCTGACAACTATCTTGCTTTGCCTTATATAAGACATTTCACCTCCTCAACGAGAGCTTTAAAAGGGATAAAATTTAGTTGAATTTCTTGCTGCATGGGCTATTATTTTTAGTTAATAAAATACCCTCCTGTTTTAGGTACACCTACAAATTTTATATACTTAGCGTCTTTCAATTTCTTGATATACCTTTCGGCTGTTGAAAGGCTTACGCCCAAAGCCGATGCAATGGCCGGGGCTTTTAATCCTGGCGTTTTCTCAATTACTGAGTAGATGGCATTTAGCTCCTCGTTTACACCTTCACTCTCGGCTTTAAAATGCACCTTTTTTACACCTTCATTTACACCTTCATTTACACCTTTAGTGGCTTTGGTTTTGATAGAAAGGTCTGGGAAGGTTACCGTGGTTACATTGTCTTTATCCGTCCAAACAGGCATTCTAAAGCCATTCGTTTTACAATCGCTTATCATCCGCAATGTGCCGCTGCCCAGCATTTCTATGTACTTTCTTATGAAGCATGTCTGGGCAATATCCGGGTTGCGGAGGATGGAGCTGTGTTCCTTTTTTAAATCCCTGATGGTGATGCCGGCAGGCAGGCCACCGTAATTGGAAATTTCGGTTCTATCGCTAAAAATAGAAATCTGCAAGAAGCCGTTTACTGAGTTGTAATCCCGGTGAACTATTGCATTGAGCAAGCCTTCACGAACAGCCATTAAGGGATAGTTGTATTTCTCTTTCCGCAGGATGCCATCTACCATAATGT
Organism: Bacteroidota bacterium; assembly: GCA_947459115.1. Classification (GTDB taxonomy): domain Bacteria; phylum Bacteroidota; class Bacteroidia; order J057; family RFSG01; genus CANHCC01. Next base: position 2,191 of record CANHCC010000105.1, read on the forward strand.
TTTTACCAAAAGAGATTTCTATGAAATTGAGGATTGCGGTAATGTTTTGAAACAAGCTGCCATCAAATGTTTTGTCGTTTAAAAAATTATCTCCTGAAACAGTGGATGGATAAATGGTGATCCTGATTTTGGATTGCGGAATAAAACGGGTTGGCTTTTTTCCAAACAATACCATGCAGGCATTGGTGAGGTTGCCATTCTGGATTAATCCCATTTGAATTAAAAAATCTTCTGCATCTTCAATTACACTATTGGGCTTGTAGGCTTTGTATGAGGCAATGGTTTGGTTGATTTCTTCGGTATCTAAATCCAGTAAGGAGGAACCCAACACGGTTCTGCGTTCCCAATGAAAATCTGCTTCTTTACGGTCTTTAATGAGTGAAGTTAAATTGCTTACAGAGGACAGTTTGGTAGCATCGTTTTCGCGGGTAAATATTTTGCCTTTGAACTGGTAGGGTTTTTTTGCTCCTTCCCAAACACTGATGAGAATTAAATCTTTCTTTTTGTAATTAACCACCTGTGTAAAAATGGGTGCAATGGGCTGTATGTATTCTACCAGCATTTTCTGAATGGATGCACAAACTTTTTCGGCATTCTCTATACCAACAATTTTCTTATTGTCTTCTACACCAATCAGCAAATCGCCACCTTGTGTATTGATGAATGCTGCAATGGTTTTGGCAATAGCTTCTTTGTTTACAGTTGCTTTAAACTCTAAACGGTTGCCTTCCTGTTGTTCCAGCAGGTTATCTATGATAAAACTATTTTCCATTTTTTGCCGTTTTTTCGTTTAATATATTTTGAACAAAATCCATGTCAGTAAACTGTGTGTTGATGTAAGTCATCATTTCATCGAGGCGGTAAAACTCCTGTGCCCAATTGCCATTGCGCAGCGTAACCGGTTCGTGGTTCTTAATTACATACTCATAAATTTCAATGGTACGTTCATCAAAAAAGCGGTTGGGTTCTACCACAATTTTATCACCTGACTTCAATTTCATTTTGCTAAACAGTAACCGGGAGAAAACCACATCCCGATGCACTAAAAACCAATAAGGCTTTTTGAGTTTGATGGCTAATTTTATTTCCTCGAAAGTGATGTTCTTTTCACCAATATTGCCCGTGCCAAAGTATGGCCGGATGATGCCTAAAAATAAATCACATTCTTTTACTGCATTGAGGCAATTATCTAAATTGGATAGATTGGGGTTTACTTTTATGCTGCCGTTGTAGGAGTTGAGTACATCGTAATCCAGCAATTGCAACTGTGCCACAATCTGCGAAAGCTGGTCTTCAAAGCCATACACCGTAGAGCCGACCATTATTTTTATTTTTTGCGTTGCTTTTGCCATTCTATCTATTTTTGAATAGTGCTATTGATAGTTTAGTTTTCCTGATTAAACAAATTCCCACCATACCCTGCCTGTGGCTCATTCACCACATTCGATTTCTTACTTACCGTTTTCTTCTTATCCAACAGCCCGCTTGCTTTTTCCTCCTCATGTATTTTATGGTTTAACTCCAATAACCTAAAAAGATGGTTGAAAATTGTTGAGATGTAAGTCAAACTCTTCCCCGAACCAGTACCTGAAGTAACAACAAAACTTTTACCCTCATTGCCTTTCACTATTGCCTCTGTTTGGTGTTTATATATTGACCAGGATTTATTTTCACCATCATAGAAAATATGATTAAAATCTTTTACCAATACTCCATTATTAACTAAATCTTCAACAGTCCCACCAGATTCAAAGGATGGGTTGAATTGGACTAAAGGTTCCGGATACAAATTACCTGAATCAAAATCTTTTTTTACAGTGCTCAGGATTCTATTGTCAGCGATATTTATGAAACTATCGATATAAGCTTTGTACTCAGTAAGGACATCTTTATGCAGGTCAAAAATATTTTTCATGTGTTTATTCTATTATTTAAGTTCTTTTCCCTTTAATATTGAGATCGCTTCATCGAAAAAAGGTTCATTACCATATTCATCAGCAATTCTTTGATTTAAAAACTGAATCTGAAGTTCACGGAACTGTAAATTGAATAGTTCAGCAATAGGCCTAATCATATGAGCTTGCAGTTGTCTTTCCCCATGTTCAATTTTACTGAGCATGGAGATATCAATGCCTACATGTGCTGCCACTTCCCTCAACGACATTTTCCTTTCCTTCCGAAGATTTTACAAATAGCTACCAATCTCAATATCAGATTTCATTAGTCTTGATTATTAACTTCGGCAAGTTTTTCAAAATTAACCTTTTATGCTTTTTTATTCAAGATTGTGAGAAACTTTTCTCCCATATAAGGTCATAGTTCGAAGCATGGCGGTAAAAGCATGGAAAAAAGAAAGTCCCACAGTAAAACCGTGGGACTTTTCCCGGAATTGCTTCAGTATTTCAATGCGTCCTGCATGGAGATGCAAATAATAGATGCCTCTCTCCCACACCCTTACCTAATCGGCAACACCTCCGGATAAGGGATCAACATCTCGCACAACAGGGCTACCTGGTCTTTCATGATTAATGACAAGCCGACGATGAGCGCAGCAGATACGAGGGCTGTGGGAATTTGATTGTTGCGGATTTCTTCCCACTCGTTGATTTTGGTGAGTTGAAAGAGAATGATGACGCCTCCGGCAATGACCAGAATGGAGAAGACCAGAGCGATGAGCATAAACAATAAAATAAATCCGGCGCTATTAAGCAGGGAGGAGAGATTAACAACACCCTGATTCATGAATCGTATGGCGTTCAGGCCGGGTCCGGTGATGGCGGAAATCAGGAGGGCATTGCCAATGAAAATGCCGGCCTTAAAGGTGGCAGCGGCGGTGTTGTTCTCGGTAATGCCTTGAACTTTACTGAGGTATCGTTCCAGAAGAATATAAAGAATGGCCATGCTGCCAATGCCGGTTGCGAAGGCTACACCAGCCTGAAGGAAAGGAAATAGGTTCATATAGATTTAGTTATTATACAATGCGATATCCCAATTATTCATATTGCCCTGATCGGGACTAATCATACCCAGGCGGAAACCTTTTGCAGTGAGTTCCACCGGAAAATGCCTTACGCCCCCAACGGTTTTATACAAGTGTCCCCCCTGCCCTAGCCCAACGCCAAGTACTGAATGGCCGTAGGTTTCGCTCACCCAAATGCTGACCGGGATGCCCATTTTGGAAAGGATGTTAAAGGCAAATAAGCTTCTGGAATCGCAATCGCCTTTTAGGGTATGCGCAAATTCATAAGGGCTTTGCACGCCTGCAATGATATTGGGCACACAAGGTTTTCTTTCGGCATGGTAGGAACGGATAAATCCACTTTCCTGAGAGGCTGCCGAACAGGTTCCATCATGAATGAGGTAATACGGAATCTCCTGAATGCAGGTGATGACCATTTCAGCAGTAGCAGGAACAGACAAGCGATATTGTCTGCGCAACCCATCAAATAAACGCACCAGAGAATCCATCTTGGGTCTGTCTTGCTGAGAAAATTCACTATACACAGCACTCCAGTATTGCATGGCACTATAATATCCGGTGGGATTGGCAAAAGGCGTATGTAGCTTTTGAGACTGCTGAAACAGTTTGGAGGATGTGGTATAGCGGGCCAGATAATTTTGAGATTCAAAATCCTCCCATTGAATTTCATGGTCGGTCAGGTAATCCCAGGTTGGCACAGGGGCAAGGGTATCTTGTTCGGGGTTTAGGCGTTTTTTACCGGACTTAACGGTTTCGGTATTGCCGGCATCCTCTGGGACAACCTCCTCTCCCGACTGTTTCAGTAACCCGGCAAGAAATCCTAAAAACAACAAGAGCAAGAACAGGTAAAAGCCCCACTTCAAGAGAGAAAAGATGGAGGCAAGACATCCCCCAAGGGCATGACCTAATCGAAATACCGGATCTACAGAAACCGGGGTTTTAGGCTCAGGGATTTTATCCGATCCAGGAGTGTCTATGGTTATATTTTCGATCCGGCCTATCGGTATCGTCTGGGTAGGATCAGAGGTTGTGACCATCGGCACTGCAGGCAAGGTCGGGACCCAAATGGAAAAGTAAATTATCCCCGTAAAAATCTGAATACCCGATTCGGTAGTGGTGTGAGTAGCATGTCTTATGACAGGATTATGGGGCAATCTGGAACCGGATTGCCGAATCAGAACGGACTGGTGTAAATCTTCGGTGAATACGCGTCCCTGGTCGCCCTGGATTACAATCTCTGCCTGTCCGGTATTAAAGAGTCCTGCAAGTAAACCGGGTTTCCTTGCACGGAGAGAGGGGAAGGCCAGAAAATCTCCAACCTTCTCCGCCTCGGGCGAACGGCTTTCCAACCTGAGGAGGTCTGTAATTTCAATCCATTCGGGGAAGGCGTGTGAGAAAGCGCTTTGATGCACAAAGGTCGTTTGGGTAGGCCGCATGCCTGCCCGATACAATCCCTTAAAGTGCAACAATTCTTTCAAAACGATCAGGGTTCAGGATTTGCCTCTGGCGGAATCACATTTTTTAGTTCGACTTCTACGCGACGATTAAGGGCACGACCCTCTACCGTTTGGTCTGTGGTTTTAGGTCTGCTTTCTCCGTACCCAACTGCTTCCACCCGATTGGCTTCAACCCCGAGGGAAATGAGAACCTGTCTCACGGTTTCGGCGCGTTCTTGAGAAAGTTTCAGATTGGCGCCTGCATCCCCAACATCATCGGTATGGCCTTTAATAAGCGCGGAGATGGCCGGATAACGATTCAGGTATTCTGCCAGTTCTTCGATGGCCTGAAGGGAGTAAGGCAGCAAGCGCGCGCTGTTGGTGTAGAACTGCACATTGGGCAATAAAATGGCATCCGCCTGAGTAATGATGGTAGTATCTGACAGTTCTTTGATTTGTCTTTCGTTTTCGATATAGATAGTATCGTGCACCACGCGGGGATTGGGTGGAGGCGTAACCGGAGAGTTACCGGATTTGTTGCAACTATCCCAGGCAAAGAGTAGCCCCAGGAGAAGTGCCAGTAAACTGAGGAGGCCACAACCCGGTAATCCGCAACCGGGCAAAGCGCATCCGGTATTTCCCAGTCCAAGGGATAGACAACCCGAACGATTGCCGGCCACCAGGGAGCCTAGTTGAGGAGATACCGGATTCAAAATTTTGGAGAATGCCCCGTATTTTTTTCGGCTTGAAAGATCTGCTTCCTTTTGAACAAAAGCCTCGATTTTTTTTACCTTCTCAACAGGCTCAAGTTCCAATACTTTGCAATATCCCCTTCCTTCTAACTTTCCATGATATTTCCCCTCATGAAAAGCGAGAAAGGTCCACCCTTCATAGGGTTTCCCCCAGGTTTGAGAAGGAAATTCTGCATACATTTCTGAGACCATTTCCCGGTGAGGTTCCCCGGAAATAGGTTCAAACTCCACCATCTCTTCGGCTTTATGCCAGGCATGCGGATGAATAAGACCGGGGGTTTCGTCCGGTTTGTCCCAACGAAGCCCGGGTCTGTTTTGATTGGGCAAACGAAGCGTTTCGCTTGAATGTCTGCCTTCCAGTGCCTGAGCATATTCCTCTTCTGAAATCTCTATTGGATGCCTCAGATAAAATCTGGGCTTCAGTTCGATGTTCCGCGTGGGTAACCCATGAACGGAATGACTGCCACCGGATTCAAACTGACTGCGCAGTTGACCTTTAAAGTATCTAAATCGGGCGTTACTCATGACAGGCTGCGCAGATATTGATGAAGTTCGGATTTCGTTGCCCATTTACGCGTGCCTAAAGGCGGCTTGGGACGACGATTAAAGGGCGGGTCTTCATAAAAAGACTTTTTATACTCGGCCACCTGTCCGGGAAAGCGACGATTCAGCTCTGCCTGATTCTCCTGAACCATAGAATAATACTGATGTAGGACTATCGCCTGATGTTTTTCAGCCAGAAGGCGTATGTAAGTATCCCCCTGATATCGGATACGAAACAGCATAAACAAGGGCAGAAACATGAGGGCCATCCAGATGATGACTACGGCATCAAAAGATGGACTGGATTTGCTGAGTTGTTGAAACACAAAAAATGGATAACCCTGATTCGGATTTTGTCTTTCAGACAGCAAAGGATCCAGAGCTTGTAAAGTTATTTTATGCTGTTCTGTAATATTCATGGTCTCCTGATGATGGGTAAGTGCTGCCAGGGGAAACCCCACCGAAGCCGCAATACACGCCACAAATATCCAACGAAGCAGAACCTCACCTTTCCACCAAAATGAAAATCGTCTGAAACTTATTGGCGCAGTCGTTTCAGCAGGCATTCCAAGCGGAGCCAGAGGAATCGTTACCAGCGCCAGACGATAGATGGAGAAATGAATGAATCCAAACATGAGTCCACAGATGATAACCGGGACAGGGGTCGCTTCATACAAAAATCCGAAATAAGCGTCTCCAAGGACCATCAGCGGGATAATAACCGCAAAGGCCAGGGTAGCAAACCACAAGCGTCTTTGCTCGGCCGGGGAGCACTGGGACAACAAATCTGCATCCAGCCCCAGCAAGAGCACCATCAGCCTAGAACTCATGCCTTAGGCCTCCCGGATTCGTCGTAAAAAGCTTCCGGATTTTGGTCAATCTCCGCCTGCTTGCGAGAAGACCAGGCCTGAATAATTTGTTTGCTCAGGTTTTCCTGTGCTTTGAGTTTTTCCTCTTTCTCATGTCTATCCTGTTCTACCTCCAGGTACCGAACTTTCTCCATGAGCTTCATGCCGTCTTTGCCTTCAAAAATATGCTCTTCTTTTACCACACCACTTCGCACATACATGCGGTAGTTGTTGTTTTCAACCATATAATCATAAGGTCCTTTGTTCATCATCATTTTAAAAAAGATAGGACCCATTTCTATCGAAAGGAAAATAAAAGTCAGAGCTATACCAAGCCAGTAGCCGATTTCATGTGCAATACTAATACGAGCCAGAAGACCATCCAGATTTTCTGCCTGCTTTTTATTGACTTCGTTCAGTTCTATTTCCTGCTGCCTGAGTTTGTCTTCCCGAGCAGCTTTGAGGGTTTTTAATTCAGATTCATGTTTAAGGTCAAAAGCCTCTACTTCCTTCAGTTTTTCATCTTTAAGTGCTTCCAGTTGTTTGGCTCTTGGGCCATACCCTGCATTACCTGCACGACCTTGCATCTGGTCTATATATTCTTGTTCCGCTTCTTTCTGGCGTTGAATTAAAACGCCACGGTCTGTTTCTAATTTTTTTATATCCGCATCAATCTGAGCAATCTGTTCTTTGAATTTGGCATAGGTATTTTTATTGAACTCCTCCAGCTTTTGCTGTTGATGCTTGCGTAATTCCACATTGATTTCC
>CANHCC010000106.1 GCA_947459115.1 Bacteroidota bacterium
CATGCCTCGTATCCAGGCAGAAATGCCCCTTTGTAGTTGGTTCTTTCGACAAATAGGTGAACCGTCTCCCCATAGGTATGAATGCCAGAAATCACCACTTCCCCATGCGCATCTGAAGTGCGGGTGGGCTTCATAAATTCTTTTCCCCCTCTTTTGGTCGTTTCTTCGAATGCTTGTGTTGCATCATCCACCCAAAGAGCCAATACTTTAACTCCGTCTCCATGTTTACGGATGTGGTCATTGATGGGATGCTCTGGACGCAAAGGGGTGGTGAGTACCAGCGTAATTTTTCCTTGTCTTAGAACATAAGAGGCTCTATCCCGAACGCCGGTTTCGGGGCCGGCATAAGCCAAATCCTGGAATCCAAAGGCACTTTTGTAAAAATAAGCGGCTTGCTTGGCATTCCCGACATAAAATTCAAGGTGATCTGTTCCTTTAAGGGGTAGGAAATCCGTTTGAACGGTATTATGAGGGTGTGATTGTGTGGTGGTTTCCATAATCGATGCAAAATTAGAAATTTTATCCCAGCCAGGACATATGGTAATTAGAATCTTGTACACCTAAAGCATCTTTTGTAATCATAAATGGTCTGAAAGGATCTACCATCACTGCAAGTTCTTCGGTGGAAGTTTTTCCAATACTTTTTTCTACCGTTCCGGGGTGAGGGCCATGCGGAATGCCGCCCGGGTGAAGGGTGATTTGCCCCTTCTTAACATTATTGCGGCTCATGAAATCTCCGTCCACATAATATAATATTTCATCAGAGTCCACATTGCTGTGATGATAGGGCGCAGGAATGGCCTGAGGATGATAGTCATATAGACGAGGCACAAAAGAGCAAACCACAAAATTGTGTCCTTCAAAGGTTTGATGCACCGGAGGGGGTTGATGTACGCGGCCGGTAATGGGTTCAAAATCATGAATGGAAAATGCCCAGGGGTAAAAATTTCCATCCCAACCAATTAAATCAAAGGGGTGGGTCTGATAAATGTAGGGAAATATCATGCCCTGTTTTTTTATCATGATGGGGAATTCCCCTTCTTCCTCGTGCGTTTCGAGATCAACCGGTTTACGGATGTCCCGCTCACAATAGGGGGAATGCTCGAGTAATTGTCCGTATTCATTTCTGTAACGCTTAGGCGTAACAATAGGAGAGTGCGACTCAATGATGAAATGCCGATTTTCAGAGGTGTCAAAAACCAATTGATAAATGACGCCTCTCGGGATAATTAAATAATCTCCATAGCTGAATCGAATGTTGCCATAAGCTGTTTTTAATGTTCCACTCCCTTGGTGGATAAAAATCATTTCATCTGAATCTCCATTTTTGTAAAAATAGTCCATTGACTGAGTGGGAGCCGCCAGCGCAATTTGCAAATCTGCATTGGTTAACATGATTCGACGACTTTTGATGTAGTCTTTTTCCGCAGGGACTAAAAAACCCTGAAAACTATGATGCTTCAGGTTTTTGGCAATCGCGATAGCCGGGCTTACATCCCAGGGTTCTCCCACGGATTTAACCAATGTTGGGGGATAAAGGTGGTAAAGCAGGGAGTACACATTGGAAAAACCTTCGGTACTGACCAGTTCTTCCGAATAGAGTTTTCCATTAGGTTGGCGAAACACTACATGTCGTTTGGAGGGGAACTTACCAAGGGAGTAATATTGCGGCATATTCGTGTAGAAAAAATATTAGACAAAACTACGAGTTAGGGGAATAGGAAAAACTGATAAAAATCATCCGCCCTCCAAATATATGAATTAATTTCCCTGCTGCAAGGTGTACCTTGCAGCAGGGAAATTAATTCAATAGATTGCGGAAATTGGGCGGGCTTTGTTTGGTTAGCTTTAAATCCTGTAGGGTAGAACTTTTGGCATTTATCGTCAGCATGTAGAATTTGCGCGTGCCAAAAGGCGTCCAGCTAAAGGCGGCCTCCCAACAATGTAAGTCCCGCATAATATTGAATTGAGTTAAGGTTACATCTTTCGCCACAAAGTCATACCCGGTTGTGACCCGGATTTTCCATTTCTCGGTCAGGTTCAGGTCTCCTCCAATTTGGACGGATTGGTTTAAAGTAGAGTTCTGATTTATGTTTTGACGGTTATATAACAGGTTGTAGCTAAGATTGAGGGACCATGGAATATTAAAGTCGGCATACAATTCCCGGTTTCTTTCGATTTCCGCCAGTAGGGCCGGATCTAAATTTTTAGGCTTGACGCGGGCTTTTTCTTTTTTGGAACGGAAAGAAGTTGAAATCGCCAGATTGGAAGTGGTGATATACCCGGGCTTGCGATCTTTTTCCCATCTCAACTGGTTAATTTTTCTTCCCGAGGCATCCTGTTGATAGGGATCCATAACCGCAGTCAGATTGACATTTAATAGATTGTTGAGGAGAACAGTTCTGGCAGAGAAATTTAAAGGCGATAGATTCAGACTGTCGGCAGCGAAGTTGTAATTTCCTTGCATTCCGAAATTGTCTAAAAGGGTTAGTTTTTTGGATTCGGGTTTGGATACTAAGGTGTCTTGTCCTTTTTTCTGGGACCAATATTTCATCTCTAAGAGGTTTAGAAATCCAAAGGAGAGTTGCTGCTGTTCGCCTGCCGAAGGCCCACCATTGATGCGATCTGCAAACCGGCTGACGGTTCGTATGGTCCCGATACTATCTTGTTGAACCTTATAAAAGTAGCCCCAGCCCTCTTTAGAGAAATCCGGTTTAAAGGTATATCCAACGTTAGGGGTAAATGTATGGCGAATAATTCTTTGCCTTTTAGACGGAAAGGGAAACATCCCATAGATCCTTGTGGATGCTGTCACCGAAGCTGAAAAATCTCTGCCGGAAAGAAATTGGTTGATGGTGTCTTTTACCACTCTGCCCGGACGATATACTTCTCCTGTATCCACGAATCCATCCTGCCATCTGTCTCGGACTTCACTCAAATACCAATACTCGTTAAAATTAAGCCCAGGGGAAACCGTCACATATTTTAATGCCTTCAGGTTCATTGAAACGGGAATGGTATGTCGGATTCCATTCTGAAATCCTTTTTCAAAGCCTGGCTTGAACAGAAGGCTGTCAAAGGTGTTGATGCGATTGATGGCCTGGGCTGAATAGGAGTAGCCGATTTTTTCATAAAACCTTTCTTTCCCTCCACCGGATTTTCTCTTGAATGGAAAGGTTCTTCCCCGGTTGATGCCGATGGAAGGCATTTCCAAACTGATGGCTTTGGTATTGGTGTTTTGCTGATGACCCAATCTCGCATTCATGCTCCAGGGGGTATTGGCAAAAGTTTTGGACCAGGCCACATTCGACATCAACTGGTTGGTAACAATGTCATTGGTGTTTAAGGAGTTTAATTTTAAAAAGTTGGAGGAGCCCAGATTGACATCTGAGGAAAGTCTGGAGGTATTGCCAATTTTCTGATCATGTCTCCAAACGACAAAAAAGTCCCGGCTTTCAGAATAGTTCAGGTCGGTTTTTTCTCCGGAATTATTCATGGCGTACTTTACATCCAGGCTTCCGTTGAAGTGGTAATTCCAATTGTATCTGGAGGTTGCATTTACCCGATAGGAGCCATAGGAGAAAATATCCCCTCTTAAACTGAGGTCCACATAATCATTAAGCCCAAGATAATAGCCTCCATCCCGAAGGAAGAAGCCTCGCGTCGCATCATTTCCGTATGACGGCATCAGAATTCCCGATTTCTTCCCTTTTTTGTTCGGGAAAAAACCAAAAGGTAACACCAAAGGCACCGGGACTTTTTCCACTACCATATTGACCCGACCGGTAATGATTTTGTCATTCGGGATGACTTTCATTTTATCCGAATAGATATAGAAGTGGGGGTCTTCTAAATTGCAGGTTGTAATTTTTCCGGATCGAATGAAGTAGGAATTATCGGGATTGCGTTTAATGGAATCGCCCAGGACGAAATTATCGTCCTGTTGGGTTCTTCCCCCAAGAATTCTACCTTTCCTGGTATTAAAATTAAAAGCGAGTGCTTCTGCGTTGTAGGTTTGATCGCCTTCTTCAAAGACCGGTTGCCCGACCCATTTGCCGGTTGAATCCTGAATGCCCTCTGCAAACATAGTGGTGGTGCCCCAGTCAATCCAGATTTTTTCAGCTTTTAGCGTAATGTCTTCATATTCCAGTAGGACATCCCCGTATAAATACAGAAATCGGTTTTGAATGTCGAAGGCGATGGAGTCTTTGGCTTTGTATTGGACTTTACTTTTCAGGTCGGCCGTTTTTTTCAGAGAATCCAGGCGGGCAGCTTTAACCGAATCCCGATAGGCGACGGAATCAGACCGCATCGGTGCCGGGCTAATAACTATTGAATCTTTAAAAATAAGATCGTCCTGAGGGGTTTGGGCATAGTTTTGGTAAGGCACTGTGCATCCTAAAACACACAATAATAGCGTTTTCAACAGCGTAACAATTGAAAAGCAGCGCGAATTATTGCGAATTTTGTGAATGGTAAATAGCAAAGCAGTGGCAAATTTCTAAAAAAAGTGAAGATATATCCCTATTTAGGTGCTTTATTGGTGGTGTTTATTTGTACCTCCTTTCAATTTTCTCCCGCAGGAAGCAAGCCGGGAGAGTTCCTGCTGGTGATAGATGCTGGTCATGGGGGAAAGATCCCGGTTGTCATGGCCTTCTGGCTAAGGAAAAAAATGTTTCCTTATCTATCGCATTAGAGCTGGAAAAACTGGTAAAAGAAAGTCTGCCGGAGGTAAGAGTCGTCTTGACCCGAAGAACGGATGTGTTTGTGGAACTGCATGCCCGGGCTGCCCATGCGTCCAAAAATAAAGCGGATTTTTTCATCTCCATTCATTGTAACGCCAATGATAAAAAAGAAATTAGCGGTACGGAAACTTATGCTATGGGTTTGCACAAAGAATCCGCAAACCTGAATACCATGATGGCAGAAAATTCTGTCATTCTCATGGAAGAGGATTACGAAGAAAAGTATGATGGTTTTGACCCGGAGTCTCCGGAGGCCTACATTATGTTTTCTCTTATTAAAGATGCGTATTTGAAGCAGTCCCTGGCTTTGGCAGGGAAAGTGGAAAATCAATTTAAGACTCAGGGTAGAAAAAGTCGTGGGGTCAGGCAGGCCGGTTTTTTGGTGTTGTGGAGAGCAGGAACCCCGGCTATTCTGGTTGAATCCGGATTTTTGACCAATCCAACTGAGGAAAAATTTTTGCACACGGATTCCGGACAAAAACAGGTCGCTCACGCTATATTCTCTGCCTTCAAGGAATATAAATCCGAAATACACTAAACCGTCGTGGCCTATTTTATTCCTTCCGTTCAGCATTCAGGAGTATTTGTAATTTTGTATTCTATTTCTCCAACTTTTGAAAGTTAATAACGAAACTAAAGTCGGCTCACTGGCACTCATAGCCGTTGCCTTGCTTATTCTTGGATTTAATTATCTCAAGGGTACATCCCTGATGAATGAGAATTTCAATCTCTATGCAGAATACGCAGACATTGATGGATTGACTGCCGGCAATAAAGTCCTGATTAATGGGATGCAGGTAGGGCAGATCAACAAACTACAATTTGATAATAAATCCGGAAAAATTCGGGTAGATTTCTCCATCACAGAAAAGGTACCGATTCCCATTGATTCCAAAGCCATGGTCTTTTCTTCGGATTTGTTGGGCTCTAAGGCGGTTAATCTCATTTTGGGTAAATCTCAGACGATTCTCTCCGATGGAGACAAAATTCAGGATAGTATGGCCATGACTTTGTCCGCTCGGGTTGAAAAAGAAATTCTTCCTCTGAAAGATCGGGTTGAAAGTGCCATCATTAGCATCGATAGTTTTGTAACGGGTCTGAATCAGGTTTTAGGAGAGGGTAATCGGGACAATATCACGGCTTCACTTCAAAACTTGCGTAAAACGACTACTCGCCTGGATAGCGTTATGGTGAAGGTAGATCATATGGTCGTGAGTGCCCGGTCTATTGTCAAGAATTTTGAGAAGAACAATGAGACCATCAATAAAATCATGAAGTCCACCGCGGGTTTTGCGGATAGTCTAAATGCTCAGTCCGGAAGAATCCGGGGCATCATCACGCGTGCGGATGAATCTCTTGCCCATTTTAAATCTGTCCTCAACAAGGTTGATAAAGGGGAGGGCTCTTTAGGATTACTGGTGAATGATAAAGTTTTATACAATAATCTCACCGCCTCTTCCAAAAGTTTAGATAGCCTTCTGATTGATGTGCGTCGTTATCCAAAACGCTATGTGCATTTTTCCGTTTTTGGAGGCGGGAAAAAAAGTAAATAAGGCTATTTTTCATGCGGAAACTATTTAGGAATATCCACCAGCTTTACACTGTTTCCGCGCATTCCCGGCTTTTTAAAGCCGGAAAAGAAATGCAGGATGCCGGTTTGATTTCAAATGCCTGGATGTCCATTCAGGATGGAAACATTGAAGGGGTAGGGGGGATGGATACTTGTCCCTCTGCTTCAGAATTTCAAGAGGTTGTGGAGTGCAAAAACAGGATTGTGTTTCCCGGGTATTGTGATAGTCATACGCACATTATTTTTGCAGCGACCCGGGAAGGGGAGTTTGTAGATAAAATCCGTGGTTTATCCTACGAAGAGATCGCAAAGCGGGGTGGGGGGATTTTAAATTCAGCAGCGCGTTTAAGAGCAACCACAGAAGACGAATTGTTTGACACTGCTTTGGCTCGCGCCAAGGAAATGATAGGCAGTGGCACCACGGCTTTTGAAGTAAAAAGTGGGTATGGCCTGAGTACGAAAGATGAGCTTAAAATGCTGAAGGTTGCCGCCAGGTTAAAATCGAGTTTGCCCGTTACAATAAAATCGACTTTTTTGGGGGCTCATGCTGTCCCTCCCGAATATAAAGGCAATCAGGCCGGATATGTGGATTTGATCGTTCAGGAGATGTTGCCAGCCATAGCGGCAGAAGGATTGGCGGATTTTGTGGATGTGTTTTGTGATGAAGGTTTTTTTACCCCGGATGAAAGCAGCAGAATTTTGGAGGCAGCGGCGAAATATGGCCTCAAGCCCAAGATTCATGCGAATGAATTGGCTGTCTCAGGCGGCGTTCAGGTTGGCGTTCGGCATCAGGCCCTGAGTGTGGATCATTTGGAGAGAATTACAGAAATCGAAGTAGAGGCCTTAAAACACAGCTCTACCATGCCCGTGGCCTTGCCAGGCACTTCTTTCTTTTTGAGGATTCCTTACACGCCGGCCAGAATGATTTTGGACGCTGACTTACCTTTGGCTTTGGCCAGTGATTTTAACCCCGGGTCTTCTCCTTCCGGCAATATGAATTTGATATTTTCCCTGGCCTGCATACAAATGCGGCTTTTGCCTGAAGAGGCTTTGGTAGCGCTTACCCTGAATGGTGCTTATGCTATGGGAATAGCTGAAACAGAAGGCAGTCTTGAACCCGGAAAGGCCGGTAATTTTATTCTCACGCGCCCTGCCCAGGATTTGGCTGTTGTACCCTATTACTATGGGTTTGGAATGGTGGATCAGGTCTGGGTCAGAGGGGAGAAATTTCAGGGATAAGTCGCTTGAGCCCATGACCCGCAGGTGGTTTTTAAAAAAGAGTTTTGGCTTGTGTTCATTAGGGGTTTGGGGCTGGTCTGCTTCTATCAGGTTTCCGGATTGGCATGAAAAGAAGGTGGTGTATTGGGATGGAGGCAATGAAGTGAGAGTCGGGTGAAGAGGACTTGTCCCGAGACTTAGTTTCAAAAAAATCTATCCCCCTCCCTAACCCTACCCGAAGTGGGGAGGACTCTACCCGCCTTGCCACTGCCTGTTAGATTTGATTTTGGGTTTTGAAATCAAGATACTTTGCATAGAAAAGCCTTTACCGCGCAGGGTTAGAAAGGCGATAAACAATAATCCCCAATTCAAACATTTACATATCAAAAATCATTCAGGTAGTATTATTTTAATCCCTTAAAACTTCCTTCTGGTAAATGCCTGGTGTCCTTTATTGCTGGCAATGGGCAAGCGCCAGGTATGAGGTCTATTTGGGTAAATGGGACTCTCTAATTCCTACAAATTTTCAGAAATGAATTATCTCGTTCAGGAGTTTGTTAATCCATCAAACATACCTTTTTGATTATCTTTGCACCAAAATTCTGGATATACAATGAACCTCTCAGACATGCAAAAAAAGCGGATGGATGTACCCGCCCTTCACCGTAAAACCGTAAAGAAATATACTGCGCCCGATCATTATCTGTTAGATGAGTTGCTCTCCGAGGAGCATCGCATGATTCGGGATTCTGTAAGGGCCTGGGTGGATGAAAAGGTTATGCCTATCATTGAGGATTGTGCTCAAAGAAATATTTGTCCCACGCATTTAATTCCGGAAATGGGAACCTTAGGCATCTTTGGCCCAGCCTTACCGACCGAGTATGGGTGTGGGGGTTTGGATCAAATCGCCTACGGTGTCATCATGCAGGAGGTTGAAAGGTGTGATTCCGGGCTTCGTTCCATGGCCTCGGTTCAGGGGTCTCTGGTGATGTACCCGATTTACAAATATGGCTCAGAAGCTCAGCGAAAAAAATATTTGCCAAAACTAGCATCCGGAGAATATATGGGCTGCTTTGGCTTAACGGAAGCGGACTATGGCTCTAATCCCGGGGGCATGCTCACCAATTACAAAGATATGGGCGACCATTATTTATTGAATGGAAGCAAAATGTGGATCTCGAATTCCCCATTTGCGGACATCGCCGTGGTATGGGCAAAGAACGAAGAAGGCCGCATCCACGGATTAATTGTAGAAAGAGGCATGGAGGGATTTACCACGCCGGAGATTCATGGCAAATGGTCCTTAAGAGCTTCTGCCACCGGGGAGTTGGTGTTCGACAATGTGAAAGTGCCTAAAGAGAATTTATTGCCCAATGTTTCCGGTTTGAAAGGTCCTTTGGGATGTTTGGATTCTGCAAGATACGGTATCGCCTGGGGTGCTATTGGCGCCGCTATGGCCTGTTATGATTCTGCAGTGCAATACTCCAAAGAAAGATTGCAGTTTGATAAGCCCATCGGTTCCTTTCAGTTGATACAGAAAAAACTGGCAGAGATGCTTACGGAGATTACCAAAGCTCAGTTGCTGACCTTCCGTCTGGGGCAATTAAAGAACGAAGACAGAGCTACCACGGCTCAGATCTCCATGGCCAAGCGGAACAATGTAGAAATGGCTTTGAATATTGCCAGAGAAGCCCGTCAGATTCACGGCGGCATGGGTATTACCGATGAATATCCAATGATGCGCCACATGGCGAATCTTGAATCGGTGATTACTTACGAAGGAACCCACGATATTCATCTTCTGATTTTAGGGATGGACATTACGGGAATTCAGGCGTTTAAGTAAGGGTTGTTCGCATAGGCTTTTAGCAAGGGGCATGGCCCTTTGCTAATGAATGATTCTTGCTGGGGATGGTATTGGTTTGGTGGAGGTGGGGTGATTTTTGTTGTTGAGAGAGGGGGGCAG
>CANHCC010000107.1 GCA_947459115.1 Bacteroidota bacterium
AGGATATCAATACCAGAAGGTTTGGAATTACTGCGTTCACCTGAATTTTATGACCTTCAGGGACGAATCGTTTCAGAATTAGTATCGGATGGGGGTGAACGCTTCAGGATATCAGGCGATATTGCGCCTACTGTTTACTATCTGATAATTCATAACAATCAGGGAGAGGTTTATAAGCGTTTGGTCATAGAGTGACGCAGGCCTCCGAGTGATGCACCCCCTTGCTGATTAAAATTTAAAAGGCATTTCTATCTCCACGGACCATTTTCCAGACGGTCATGAAGATGATGCGTATGTCCAGCAGAAAAGACCAGTTTTCTATGTACCAGACATCGTACTGCACCCGTTTACGCATCTTATGGTCGTTTTCGGTTTCTCCCCGAAAGCCCTTGACTTGTGCCCAACCGGTAATCCCGGGTTTTACTAGATGACGAACCATAAAGTTGTCAATGATGCGCGCGTAGTCCTCAGTATGTTTCAGCATGTGGGGACGGGGACCTACCACTGACATATCTCCCATCAAGACATTGAAGAATTGAGGGAGTTCA
The DNA here is from genome assembly GCA_947459115.1 of Bacteroidota bacterium. Lineage (GTDB taxonomy): Bacteria > Bacteroidota > Bacteroidia > J057 > RFSG01 > CANHCC01. The sequence continues at coordinate 549 of CANHCC010000107.1, forward strand.
TCCAAGTTTGTTTTGCGAAGAATTTTTCCAATCCAAGTGATGCGGTCGTCGTCAGCTGTCGCTTGCCTTTTGTCTGCGTCCTGGTTGAGGCGCATAGACCTGAATTTATAACAATTGAAAACTTCATTGTTTTTGCCGGATCTTAACTGCTTGAAGAATACCGGACCTTTGGAAGATAGTTTAATCAAGCAGGCAAGGATGGGAAACAACCAGGGAAATATTAAAATAATGACCAAGCCGGAAAATACAACATCAAAGGTTCTTTTAATGTATTGATTGGTAATGAGTTCTAATGGCTCTTTGCGGGGTAATAAAACGGGGATAGAGCCATAAAAATCAACAGCAAATTTTCTGGGAACATGTCTCTTAAAATCCAGGACAACTCTGAATCGAATCATATTTTTCTCGGAAAATTCTAATAAATGACGGATTTTATCTCCGGCGGAATCCGGTAAGGCACAGTAAATTTCATCGACATGGTTTTTTTGAGCAAAGGATTCCACTGCCTCAAGATTGCCAATGATTTTATCCTGGTGATAGCATTTGTCCGGGTTATCGTCAAAGAATCCCAGGAAACGATATCCCAGAGAAAAATCAGAGGTAAAGAATTCAAAAAGGTCATTTCCAACCGGACCAGCGCCAATAATTATAACGCGTCTGTAATTAAACCCTAACTTACGATAGAGTTTCAGGGCATTGAGAAAAATTATTCGGTATAAAAGAACCAGAATAAAGAAAATCAGGTAAGCATACAGGACTTGTTTGCGAGAGACTTCATAAAACTTAAAGACCACAATAGATGTAAAAATCATCATCATGTGAAACAAGAGTGCCTGGATCAGGTTATAAATGACCTTTTCAAAACTGGTTACCCGATGAATTTCATAAATTTTGAAAATAAGAACAGACGCAAACCAGGTGAGATTAAAAATTATCCAAATGGATAGCTTATCAACATTATCCGGGGTTGTAAGGGCGTCGTAAAAAAAATAATCCGATAACAAAAAGGCAAAATTCAGAAGAATCACATCCCCGAGAGAATGTATTCTTTTAATAAATCTTGAATATCTTACCTGCATACGGGATTAATTGTTTTTGGCCACCTTCTAAAAACGTGCCAAACTGCAAAGTTCTTAAAAGTTCTTACAATTCTGACATACGGTTTTGCACATCTCAGAATTAAAGATGAAAAAAAAACAAGAATCGTTGCATCCTCCCATTAGGCCGGGCGCCACCACTCTTTCAGGAGTAAAAATAAAAATCTCAGATTATCGAGGGTATATCGTTTGAAAAGTCTTCGGGGCTCTTTGGAAAGACGATACAGCCATTCCAAACCTGATTTCTGAATCCACAGGGGCGCTCTGGAAATCATTCCGGATAGTACATCAAAACTGCCACCAACGCCCATTTTAAATGGGACCGAGGATAAAATGGCTTCCTGGTGAAAAAGGAAATTTTCTTTTCTTGGAGAGGTCATTCCTACAAATAAGAAATCAGGTTTTGCCTCTGCGATAGCTAAGGCTACCTGAGCGGCGTCTTGTTCCTTAAAGTAGCCATCCTGAAAGCCGGCCACAAATCCATTTCCATATTTGTGCGTGTAGAGTTCAGTTAATTTTTGAACCACCTCTGCTTTCGCTCCCAATAGGTAAATAGTTTTATGGTTTTGTGCCGCCTTTTCCACCAATTCGCCCATCAGATCAATTCCTGTAACCCTACCCGGTAGTTTCTTGCCGAGTAATCTTGCGGCCCATACAATGCCCATTCCATCCGCAGAAATAATATCAGCCTTCGCAACACTCCTGAATAATTGGGCGTCCTCCTTCATGAGAACGACTTTAAATGTATTAATGTCTGCATGCATAACCGTTTTCTTCTGTTCTGTTTGATGCAAGATCCACTGAACAGTTTGAGAAATGGAGAGGCATGCTACGGGTAAACCGAAAAGACGAATGCTAGGGATTGCGGTATCTTCATTGAAAATACGACTCATTTTCTTACTCAATTTTAATTTTGGATGGACTTTCTGTTTGTAAATGAGGCTGATTCAAGCGGCGGGTATGCTACATCAATTTCTCATGGGCTTATATTGTTGTCAAGAGAATCTTATCATAGTAGGATTCTAACTTTCGTGCAACAGATTGCATATCCAGCCCCTTTTCGCAGAGCACACGCCTAAGGTCTGGTTTATGGGTTTGATTCAATACAGTTTTCAGGGTATTCACTAAATTATCTACCGTTAGATGATGGATAATATACCCCCCCTCGGCATCCGCAAGCATAAAAGGAATGTTTCCAGCCGGTGTCGCAATCACAGGGATATTACATGCCATTGCTTCCTTTACAGAATTAGGCGAACCCTCGTATAATGAAATTAGAACATGTACCTCTGAGGCATTGAAGCAATAGGGGATTTCATGCCGTGGCCTACTTACTACTGTTAAAATTTCTAAATCTTTAAACTCGGGTTCACGCACTAAAATATCATAAGCTTTCTTAAGTACGATAAATTGCTTCTCCGGTCGATACAAGTCATAGCCACTCACAAATACGATGTAACGCTTTGTTTTATCCAGGTTAAGATAATCACAAGCTACATCTTTGGGCATGGAGTTAAAGAAGTCCATATTAACGCCATTCGGCAAATATAATACCTTGTCAGAGTGAAGAAGTGGGGCCGGTATTTCCTTCTTAAATATGATGCCATTAAATTTTCGCACAATGCGATCATAAATCCATTTTTTTAGGCCCTTATTATATAGATTATGTTCATCGCTGAGGAAGGAAACTATTTTGGGCTTGAAGGGCGCCATAAACACTGCAATCATTGCAATGTAGATATGATGACAATGTATCATATCATATTGTTTAATCTTAAAAGGAAATGTGACCAATGCCCACAAATAGGCCCACTTTCCTTTCTCACGGCCGTTTATAAACCAAACATGCTTTAGGTCGGGTGAACCCAGGGAGTCAATTTGCTCTTTTATAAATATTCCATAAATGGGATATCGTTTGGTAGGGTAAGCATTGGTGATATGCAATATTTTAGGCATGCTGTTTTGAAGGATTAGCGTTTACGAAAAATGCCGAGAGCATCATTAAAGGATAGGCAATTACAGGTTGTTCCTGATAATTATCAAAAAACATCATTAAGGAAAATAGCAACCAGAACAATGCCCAAATCCATATCCAATTTCTAATTTTCGAGTCATGTTTATTGCCGGCATGAATGAGTAAAACCACCTGGATAAAAATACAGGTGAAGTAGAGTAGAAGGCCTGGCCAACCTAATTCAAATTTTAAGCTTACAATTCCGGAGGTTGGCAAGGACAATAGGGCGGAAATAAACTGGATTTGTTCGGTGAATTCTTTGGTCATTAGGTCTGACATATACCGTTTGGTCCAGGGAGAGGAGATTGCAGGAATAAACTCCGGAATCTTTTGATTCTCCTTGTACATGACATCATATGCCAATGTGTTGGATGCTTTGCTTGCAAATGTGCCTGGTCCGGTCCCTATCCACCATAACCAAGGATCCTCTTTTTGCATTTCAACAAATGCACGATTATACAACTTTGCTTTTTGATTAAAGGGCGCATTCGGATCAAGCATATACGAGTACAGCATTTCATCCAGCTGAATGGTGTCATCCATTAGGGTTTGGCGAAGGTAGGACTGAATGGCTTGGGGTAAAACCCATGCGCTCAGCAATAGAATTAGGATATTTAAAACTATTTTTCTTTTCGAAATATGTTTATAGGCATAGAAAAGATGGGTAAAAAGCATGAAGATGAATAATACCGAAAGCGCAAGCAGTAATAAGGCGTTTAGGGTTTTGGAATCTGTAAGTATGGTAAATGCCAGCGCAATGAGCAGGTGTCCCCAAAATGAAAAAGACAACCATGGAATGCGCTTGCCTGGCTCCAGTATAATGGGTAATACTAAGCTTAGACAGTATAAACTTATATAGATACCACTATCATGGGCATTGTTCATTGTGCCACCTGCCCAGTCTCCCGGGGTTAGGGTTCGGTTGATAAGGGCTTGTGCCACTATGATCCAGAATTGTAAACGAATAATGCGGATGAGGAAATTAACAATTTGTTGAGTGTCCTCGGTTGTGTAATTGAATTGTTGAAAATAAAAAAAGCAAAATACCGGCCCCCCAAAGGTCATGAGCCAAAAAACAAGCCCGGGAACCGAAACAAAAATTGGGATATTAATTAGAAATAAAAATAGGGCATAAAATATAATAATGAGCAACAATACCGCGGGCTTGTTTAATCGCATCCGATTGACGGAATCTGATTTTAGGAGAAATAAAAACAGGAAAAGGAAGGCGGATAGAATTAATGGATATTCATGGCCTAAAAACGAAAAGGTCAGCAGTCCTGTAATTTGAATGCGTAAAGGCATAAACAGCAATACAGGAACGAGTAGTAATTCTATTGGCATTATCACCGCACCAACGATACCTTTTGATAAAAATAAAGGTGCTATGCCATTTACAACCAGCAATACGATAAAGAATATCATCACTTTAGCATCTGAAATCTTAAGCTGATTCCAGCTAAAGGCCCGGGAAGAGACCGGATTGGGCGTTATGCTAAATATTTTTCTTTCCACATGTTGAACATAAGAATAAGCCAAAGTTTATGGGCGTTCATGCCGTTGTATTTAAAGTATTCTTTCAACATGCGCTCAATCGTTTCCGGATTAAATATGCCATCTTTCTCAATTCTATCTCTGTTTAAATAGGTTTTAAAATAATCCTTTAAATCATTTTGAAACCATTCATTCACTGGAACGGCAAATCCCTGTTTGGGTCTGTCCACCCACTCTTTAGGAATGTGTTTGTATAAAATCTGTCTGAGAATCCACTTGGATTTGCCTTCCCGATATTTTAATTCCCAGGGCATACGCGCGGCATATTCCATGATTTTATTATCGAGAAAGGGTTCACGACCTTCAAGGGCAACGGACATGGTGGCACGATCTACTTTTACCAATATGTCATCCGGTAAATAGGAACGAATGTCTGCCATCATCATTTCTTGAGGATGGTTAAATCCTTCTCTTAAATACTCCTGAATTCGATCGTAACGAAGTTTATCCAAGCCTTCATGCGCCAGTAGCATCATGGACGGTAATTGGTCCCCAACAATCAACTTTACTGTGGTATCGTAAAAGATTTTTCGATCCTGAATAGACAGTAAATTTCTGAGTTTTATAAATTTATCTGCAGCACTGATAGAGGCGCTGGAATATTTTCCAAGGATAGATTGAATAAACGCAGGCGGGAAGGCGCGCATACCCAGGCCCAATAACCCTGTTAAGGAATTCTGCCCCCATTTATTCCATCTTTCCTGAACAGATGGATAATACGAGTAGCCAAAGAATTGTTCATCGCCTGCATCGGCAGACAACGCCACTGTGACATGTTTTCGTGCCAGTCTTGAAACCAGAATGGTAGGGATAGCAGAGGAATCTCCAAATGGCTCATCATAAAAATGTGGCAAGGCAGGGAGAATATCTCTGGCATCTTCCGGACTACAGGTTAATTCTGTGTGGTCTGTCCCCAGATGTTTAGCCACTTTAGCCGCCCATTGGGATTCGTCGAATGCTTTTTCGCGAAATCCAATGGTAAAGGTCTTTAAGGGGCGGCTAGCTGTTTTTTGTAAAATGGCGGTAAGTAGGGAAGAATCTATTCCTCCGCTCAAAAACATTCCTACCGGAACATCCGCGACCATCCTTAAATTAAAGGCTTCCTGCATAATCCCTTCCAATTCATCCCGAATGTCCATGGGATTCCGCTTTAACCAGGCCTCTCGCTCTTGAATGCCGGCCTCGGCAAAGTCAGCAGGATTCCACCAGCTTTCGGTTTTTATATCGCCGGATGCAGTTAAATAAAGTAAGTGGCCGGGATTGAGTTTATGGGTATGTTTAAAAATGGAGACGGGTGCAGTGATATATCCATACTGAAGATACTCCAATAGGGCTTCACGATTAAGCTCCGGTTTAAAGCCAGGATGTTGATGGAAGGCTTTCAGCTCAGATGCAAACAAAAACAGTCCATTGTGATAGTGCCAGAATAAAGGCTTTACGCCGGCTCTGTCCCGGGATAAAATCAGGGTTTGCTGATTCTCATCCCAGAGTGCAAACGCCCACATCCCACGGAAGCGTTTCAGGCAAGCTGCTCCCCAGCAATGCCAGGCTTTTAGAATAACTTCGGTATCCGAATGTGAAACAAACTGATATCCGGATTTTTGTAAATCCGACCGGATTTCCATGAAGTTGTAAATTTCTCCATTGAAGCAAATGGTGAGATTCTCAAAAGACATGGGCTGATGACCCAAAGGCGATAGCTCCAAAATCGAGAGTCTGCGATGCCCAAATGCCAATGGGCGTTGGGAATGATACCATTCTCCAGCATCATCTGGCCCCCCATGGATAAGGGTGTCCCGCATGGCCCGGTTTACTTCCTCAAGCGGATATTGCTGATGAAACTGAAAGTCCCAGGCGCCGTTAATTCTGCACATAATTTAAACAATGAGGAAAAATACTAAAAAACTTTCGTTTTGCCGCTTTTCATGAGAGAAAGGCTTTAGGCCTCCAATAAGACGGATGCCCATTTTTTCCAGATGCTTTCTTGGTCAAACCTCAGAATGCTTTGTCTGGATGCCTCAAAATATTTTTGCCTCAAGGCCTGGTTTTCCATCATTTCAAGAATGGCGTTTGCCAAGGCGTCCGCATCCCCAACGGGCGTTAGTATCCCATCTTTTCGATTGGAAATGATTTCAGAGGGGCCTGTTCGACAATTGGTGGAAATGACATGTCCATTTAAATACATTGCTTCCAGAAGGGCATTGGGCATGCCCTCCAGATCGGACGACAAGACGAAACACCCTGCTTGCTTCATAAGAAGGGCCGGATTGGCTACAAACCCCGGCATTTGTAAAGCATCCTGAATGTTAAGCTGCCTGCTTAACTCCATCAAATTCGATTTTAAGGGGCCATCCCCCGCGATGTATAATTTTAAGTGAGGCGCCTTTGTATGGGCTTTCTGAAACGCCTCTAACAGCAGGGGGTAGTTTTTTTCCTTTACCAGCCTGCCAACTGCCAAAATTGTATTGGAATCGGGTGCCGTAAGATTGGCCTGTGTCTCTTTAGATAATTGGTCCAATGTTTCGAATCGAATACCATTGGGAATACAAAGCACCTTCTCTTTTGTGGCACCAAAATATTGGATGAGGTTTTCTCGTAACGCCTCGGATACCGTTATGACTTTTTCTGCTCTGGCGAAGACGCCTTTGAGTAATTGGATTTTAAGTTTTGCTTTTAAGGAATTTCCAAGATATTCCAGGTAATTGGTTCTTTCGGAACTGATATGGGGAATACCCAGCCCATAGGCGGCCCATGAGGTCAGGATGTTAGGGTATTCCAGAAAAGAAATGACTTTATCCGGGTTCTCCTGCTTGAGTATTTTTCGGATTTCCCAAACCCTGATAAGCGGATTAGAGGTAGGCTTTAGAACGATATGTCTATGGATGGGAAGGCTATTAACTTCCGGTTCATAAACGCCCCCGGTTTCAAATGTCAGGACACTCACCTTTACCCGTTCGGAGAAATAACGGATCAGTCCGGTAAATACTTTTTCAGCACCGCCTCCCTGCAAATTATGAATAACAAACAGCAGATGCGTTGTATGTGTCACGGGTTGAAAAAGAAAATTAGGATTGCTTTAAATGCTGATAGTACCAGTCTGTGGCTATTTTGAGTCCTTGTTCAAACCGAATGCTGGGTTCATAGCCGAGTAGGCGTTGGGCTTTTTCTACGGATGCTAAAGAATGCCTGACATCGCCGGGCCTTTCCGGGCCATGAATAACAGGGATAGTGGATACCGCGGGCAGAAACTGACTAAGGTTTTCTTTTAAGGCTTCGATGAGTTTATTGAGATTGGCATTGTCCCCAACAGCTACATTATAAACGGTATTTAAAGCGTCTGAATTCTGGGTGGCCGCGGCACGGAAATTCATCTGTATTACATTGTCAATAAAAGTGAAGTCCCTGGAGTGAGTACCGTCTCCGTTGATAACGGGAGATTCTCCTTGTATCAAGGCCTTTACGAATTTAGGGATTACCGCTGCATAGGTGCTGTCAGGGTCTTGCCTTTTTCCAAAAACATTGAAATATCTTAAACCAATTAATTCCATGCCATAACATTTCGCATAGACGCCGGCATATAATTCGTCGGCATATTTGGTGACTGCATAAGGGGAGAGCTGGTTGCCAATCTGTTCTTCTACTTTGGGAAGGGTAGGATGATCCCCGTAAACGCTGGAGCTGGAAGCATAGACCACTCGACGAATTCCATTTTCTCTTGCCGCATCCAGGATACGAAGAAACCCGGAGACATTATTGTCATGAGAGAAGAAAGGATTATGGATAGACCTTGGCACGGAGCCAATGGCTGCCTGGTGTAAAATGGCATCCACTCCCTGACAGGCCTTAAGGCAATCTTCAGAATTACGAATATCCCCTTCCACAAGGGTGAAATTCGGATGATTCATGAATTCCGCCAGGTTCTCTCGTTTGCCGGTTGAAAAATTGTCCAGGCAAACAGCATGATTGCCACTTTTCAGTAGGGCTTCAATGAGATTAGAACCTATAAAGCCGGCACCTCCTGTGACAAGGATTTTTTTATTGGTAAGAATAGTGGCGAAACTCATAGACGAGCGGTTACCAAAGACTTGGGCAGAAAGGACTTAATGTCGTAAACTACGGTATTATCCTTTAGGTATGATTTTAAATCCAGCGCTTCGAATTTTTGATGAGAAACCGCGAGAATAATGGCATCATATTTTCCGGAAATTTCAGGGCTCAACTCTATACCATATTCATGTTTGACCT
>CANHCC010000108.1 GCA_947459115.1 Bacteroidota bacterium
GCTATAGACCTAATGCGACTCTCAGCAGATTTTAACATAGACAGTTATATCACCGGCTACACCCTACCCCATCCCGAAAAAGCTTTAGATATTGTAGATCCCGACGGAAAAATTTTGACATATTAATTATCGCCGTCATGTTTTGACGGGATGAATTCTTAATTTTATAGACAAACAATAAGTACATAAAAAGCAGCAAGAATTCCATTATTGCCCGAGTTAATTTATCTCCCAAACTAACCCGGGCAAACAAGACCAGACAGAATTTACACCCCAATGCTTCTTATGTCTTCATTGCCCATAAAGGATTAAATACCTTACCCTTTTATTTATTTTCCCATGATTACCGTTTATTCAGCATCTGCAGGTTCCGGCAAAACATATACCCTCACCAGGGAATATTTACAATTGGCATTAGGGCGGAATTATAAAACCGCCTACCGCCATATTCTGGCTGTAACCTTTACCAATAAGGCAACCCGGGAAATGAAATCCCGCATTCTTCGTGAACTTTCAGAAATCAGTAAAGGTAAAATATCCTCCCTTACCACAAGCCTGTGCGAAACCCTTAGCGAAACACCTGAAGTACTCCAACATAGGGCAGGCGCCGTTCTGTCCGCCATTCTACATGATTACGCAGCATTTTCAATTTCAACCATTGATGCTTTTTTTCAAAAACTGGTTAGAAATTTTACCCGGGAGGCAGGCCTTCAAGGTGGGTATAAAATAGAACTGGATCTTAACGCGGTACTCAATCAAGTAACAGAACAGGTGTTAAGCCATCTTGGACAAAAAGGCTATGAAGAATTAGACCAGTGGGTGTTGAGAATGGCAGAGGAAAAAATTGAAAAAGGGGAAAAATGGGATTTCAGACAAGAAATGATAGGGCTTGGGAAGGAATTATTCAAAGAGACCTTGATGCGAAGAGAAGAAGACCTGGAGGGATTAAGTGCCAATTCCGACCTTTTTAAAAGCCAACGAAAAAAATTATTCCAGGATTTAGCTATTCACCAAGGATTCATTAAAGACTATGTCACAGAAAAATTAAATGACATGTCAAAAAATGGAATAACGCCTGAACAATTTTCGTTTGCCGGAAAAGGAAGTCTTGCAGATTATTTAATCAAAGTGCAAAATGGCTTAGAGGAATTGCCGGGAACCAGGGCATCTCAAATGCTGTCAGATTCGGAAAAATGTTTTGCAAAAAACAATACGAATCGAAAAAATATGATTCCATTAATGGATGCGAAATTTCTACCGGATATCAGAACCTTTATAGATGAGCTGGAAGAACGCCTCCCTACCATTATCACCTTACAGGAAATAAAAAAATATTTTAACATTCTGGGACTGGTAAGTTTTATTCGAGAAGAACTTAAAGTCTATCGAGAACACGAAAATGTGCTGTTATTACCAGATACAACCTTGTTGTTATATAAATTGGTAAGAGAAAATGATGCCTCCTTCATTTTTGAAAAAGCAGGTAATTATTTTAATCATTTTTTAATCGATGAATTTCAAGACACCTCGCATACGCAATGGGAGAATTTCAAACCCTTATTATTAAACAGTCTGGCCACAGGCAATAAAAATCTAATCGTTGGAGACATCAAACAATCGATTTACCGTTGGAGAGATGGAGATTGGAGACTACTCTATGGACAATTTAGTCAAGGAATACATGAAACACAAATTCAGAAGAAAAACTTAAACTATAATTACCGTAGCCTTCCAATTATTATTGAGGGGAATAACGCTATTTTCCGCAATATGCCAAACGCAGGCAGACAAATGCTTGAGGGCTTAATCCCGGACAATATCCAGCAAAAATCAGAATGGTTAAATCAAATTACCGGCCTTTTTGAAACAGCAGAACAGGAAATACCGGAAGAGAAAAAAAATATCAACCAAGGTTATATTGAAATAAATGCCATCCCCAAAGTAAAGACACCTGAAACGGTAGAGGAGGACGAAGAGGACCTTATTGGTGACGAAGATATAAGATTAACCCTGCTTTATAATCAAATTGAACAATTAACCACACTTGGTCATAATTATAGAGATATGGCCATTATTACCAGAACGCGTGGACAAGGCAGCAAGATTTTGAACTTTCTCATGTCAGGCGAACATGGCAGAAAAATCATACCCGTTAGTTCCTCGGAGGCCTTATCCATTGGTTCAGGATTATCCGTCCAACTCATCATTCATGCCCTAACCATCATTTTATCAGATAATAATGCACCTGCAAAAGCAGCATTATCGTATCAATTATCAGATAAATCGACCGATGGAATCTGGTCTAAGGCTTGGATTAATAAAACCCCATTAAATATCCCGGAAGCTTTTCTTAACGAGAAAAGCAGAAGTGAATTACGGAAAATCCCTCTTTTCGAATTAGTGCATGTTATCATTCGACAATTGTGCCTGGACCAGCCGGAATGGGAAGCGGAGACGGGATTTATCACCGGCTTTCTGGATGGCATTTTAGAATTTATGAAAGAAGACAATCCGGATGCCGAGCGTTTTTTGGATTGGTGGGAAACAACAGGTAAAACCAGAGCGGTCATGATGCCGGATGAAAATGATACCATTAGAATCCTAACCATTCATAAATCGAAAGGATTAGAATTTCCTATTGTCTTTGTTCCATTCTGCGACTGGAGTATTCTACCGGGTGCACAAAATAGTCCATGGATTTGGTGCAATCCCAATCAGCACAAAATAAATCCGCTTAAACTTGCCCCGATCAAATTTGGCAAACGAATGGAACAATCCGTATTCGCGCATTCGTATTATGAAGAAATACAATTAAATTATGCAGATACCTTAAATTTATTGTATGTCGCTTTTACAAGAGCCGTAAAAGGATTATTTATTACCTTTCAAGTACAGGAAAATCAATCCGGTTTAAGTCAGGGTAAAAGCTCTACGCTGATTTTGAAAACAATTGAGAATTCGATATTTCAAGCATCACCGGAAAATCCAAATAAATTCACGCTGGGAGATATCCTCTCCCTTGAAAAAGAACCTATAAAAATTGAACAGAATACCCAGGCGTTACAGCTTCATTCAGAAAATTGGATGGATAGATTAAGGGTCAAAAAAATAGCAAGAAAACTACCTGCATATTCCAGTGCCAAAAGTAAAACAGAATATGGTATATTTATACATGCCGTCTTAGAGAAAATTCGGTATCAGGAAGATGCTGAAAGAGTCATTCGGGAACTGATGTATTCCGGCTATATTCCGGAGTCGGAGGTGGAGAATATCCTAAATAAATTAAATCAGATTTTTGCAGACCCGATAGCAGGCAAATGGTTCCAAAAGCCGATCCGTTGTAAAAACGAGGCAAGTATTTTATCCCCGGATGGTAAAATCAGCAGACCGGATCGCATTATGTTTGATCAGGATAAAATTATTCTGGTAGATTTTAAAACTGGAAAACGAAAACCGGAAGATATTGAACAATTAAAATCCTACACCATCCTGTTATCAGAAATGAATTATAAAAATATAGAGGCCTGGCTACTCTATTTAAATGAAGACAAAATTGAACTTAAAGCAATTGAGTAATGAAATCCAATCCTGTGAAACCTTATTTCCTTGAACAACTAGCTCAGACTATCCTAAAGATAGATGAGACGAAAATATCAGATACAACCGTTGTATTTCCAAATCAAAGAAGTGCAACCCTCTTTACACGGTATTTATCCAAGGCAGCCAACAAAATCATCTGGAGTCCAAATTTGGAATCCATTTCCGCATTTATTCAAAAACAAAGTGAGTTGGAATTAGGAGACCATCTGACCTTAATATTTGAACTACATAAAACCTGGAATCGGATTCAAAAAAAATCAGAATCCTTTGGACAATTTTATTTCTGGGGAGAAATTATCCTTAAAGATTTTAATGAAATTGATAGATGGTTGTGTGATCCGAAAACTATATTTAAGAGTGTTAAAGACCAAAAAGAACTAGACGAACATTTTAACAGTCTGGGAGAAGAAGAATTAAATGCTCTCCGAAGTTTCTGGGGCAGTGTGGTACCTAAAGAAAAAAAAGATACAATCTCCAGAGAGAAGGAACATTTCATGCAATTATGGGAAAATTTGTATGACCTGTATCATGCCTTCCATGAAGAACTGGATAAGCAAAATATGGCCTATGAGGGCTATATATTCCGGAAATTTGCAGAGCGGACGGCATTCCCCTCCGGCGCAGAATCCAATATCATTTTTGCAGGATTTAATTTACTCAGCACCTCGGAAGAAAGTATTATCAAAAAATATGTAGAACACTACGGGGCACAAGTGTATTGGGATGCGGATGCATGGTACACCAATCGGGATAATCAGGAAGCAGGTACATTTTTTAGAAAATATAGATCAGACGCGGTTTTAGGAAAGTATTTTCCAAAAGATTTACCGGATCGAATTTCAGAAAAAGGGGAAATTTATGAATGTGCCTTACCCTCCAAATCTGAACAATGCCTTGCCGCGAGCAAAGAAATTCAGAGGCTAATTACCGAACAAAACATTCCTGAGGAAGAAATTGCAATCATTCTACCAACAGAGGATTTATTATTTCCACTGCTGAATTCCTTACCCCCTGAGGTTAAAAAAATCAATATTACCATGGGGTATCCACTGAGTCAGACGCCTTGGTATAGCATGATTGAATATTTGGGTCAATTGCATCAAACCCAAACTCAGAAAAATGAAGACATCCATTTTTGGCATTTACCGGTAATTGCATTGTTAAAACATCCTTTGTTAGAAGATGAGAACTCTGTGAAATTATCCGAGGGATTTAAGTCTGCCAATCGAATCCGAATTTCTCAAAAAGAGTTATTTGAATTCGCTGAAAAATCGAATTCGCCTAAATGGAAACTTATATTCTCCGTCATGGAGGAAAAAGATTTTCCCGGACATTTATTAAAAATCATACGCTTTATTACAGAGCACATGCAGGAAGGGAATGCATATTATAATATTAATTTAGATTTTTCCTACCAGCTCTATACTCAAGTAAGTCGCTTAAATGATTTGGTAATATCCGAATCTGCCGATCCGGGAGAGGGAGGATGGATGCGTTTGTTTCAACAAATTTTAAGACAGGTTAAACTTCCCTTTTCAGGTGAACCGCTTGAGGGACTTCAAATAATGGGGGTTTTGGAAAGTCGGAATCTGGATTATCAATATGTCATGATTCTTTCGATGGAGGAAGGCAATTTCCCCCCCACGCCGGAAAATAGCACTTTCATTCCTTTCAATTTACGCAAGGCATTTGGACTCCCTCTGCCAAACCTTCAGGAGGCAGCTTATGCGTATTATTTCTACCGATTATTACATCATGCAAAGGAACTTTACATCTATTATTCCTCCGCACAAGAGGGAATGAGTTCTGCAGAAAAAAGTAGATTCCTTCTACAAGTAAAACATGAAGTTCCGTCTCGAAACATAACGCCAGTATTTTTCCAATCTCCAACCCAAATGCTTCCCTCGCGGACACCGGAGTTGTCGTATAGTAATTTCCCGGAAGCTAAAACCATTCTACTGGAATTATTACAAAATGGAATTTCGCCCTCTGCCATTAATTCCCTTCTGGATTGCAAATTAAAATTCGCCTATAAACACCTCTTGAAAATTGAAGAGCCCCCTGAAATTTCAGAAGAAATAAATCCTGTTCAAATGGGAAATGTGCTTCACAAAACCATGGAACTCTTACATGATCAGCTTCCGGTTGATGCCCATAATCGGAGACTGATGACCAAAGAGCATCTGGAAAATCTACTTTCTCAAACAGAAAAATATCTAAATGAGGCCTTTTCAAAAGTATTATTTGATAACAAACCGGCGGTAATCGAAGGTAAAAATCTAATTATTAAAAATGTCTTGGAAAAACATGTCAAAAGGATAATAGAGAAAGACATAGAAAACAGCCCCTTAACATTATTAAGTACTGAATTCAGGATTGAGGCATTCTTTGAAACAAAGGTTCCGGCCCTCGCATCCAAACCAATTAAAATTAAATTTAAAGGTATTATTGACCGCATAGACGAGTTGGATGATAGAATTAGAATTCTGGATTATAAAACGGGAAAAGACAAACGGGAATTTAGCAGCATATCTGAGCTTTTCGCTTTTGATTCCGGAAAACAAAACAAAGCAGCACTTCAAACCATGATTTATTCATGGGCCTGGCATCAACAGAACTCCAAGGCAAATAAAAACACCAAACCTATTACACCCGGATTAATACTCACGCGTGAATTATATAATTCGGAATTTGACAACAGATTACATTATTATGCAGAAGAGAAAAAACGAAGTCCTTTAGAAGATATAAAAATCTTGCTACCTGAAATAGAAGAACAGATGCATCTGTTTTTTTCAGAAATCGGGAAGGACGAATTTGTATTTCATGCAACCGAAGAGATTGCCAAATGTGCCTATTGTCCATATGTTGGAATATGCGGGCGGTAGAGACAGGGCATGCCCTGTCTCTACCGCATCACCGCATCCCATACCATCCCACCGCATCCCATCCCATACCATCCCATCCCATCCCATCCAACCTATTTACAATCCTATCGCATAATACGCTTTGGTACCATCGGAATAAATCCCTTCGATTAATACCCCACCTTGTTTAGCTCTTAGAATAGCTTCTACTTCGGTTGGTTTAAACACTAATTTTTTATCAATGGCGGTAATGATGAATCCTTCTTTCATACCGGAAGATTGTAATTTTCCGGAGCGAAGCTTATTGACTTTAACGCCATTCTTGATACCTGCATCTTTTAATTCTTGTTCAGAGCAGGCCGTAAAATCAGCACCTAAGAGACTGCCCATTTCATAATCGGTTTTTTTAACGACGCCCACTTCGCCGGTAACGCTTTTTAGGGTCACAGCATAACTTTTCTCTTCAGAGCCCCTAAAAATTTTTAAACTCACTTTATCACCGGGTCTTCTGCGCCCGATTTGTTCCTGTAATTCTGAGGAGGAGGAAACATTAACCCCATCTACAGAGGTGATGACATCTCCTTTTTTAAGTCCAGCTTGCTGAGCAGCACTGTTGTCATTGACCTCCTGAACATACACTCCTTTCAAGACTTTCAGGCCTTCTGTTTCGGCGAACTTGGCATCAACATCCCGGATACTGACGCCCAGAAATCCTCTTTGAACAGCCCCAAATTCCTTTAAATCATTCATGACCTTATTGGCCATTTGAGAGGGAACAGCAAAAGAATAACCCGCATAACTTCCTGTCTGGGAAGCGATGGCTGTATTAATACCCACAAGCTCTCCTCTGGCATTTACCAATGCCCCTCCACTATTTCCGGGATTAACGGCTGCATCGGTTTGAATAAAGGATTCTATTCTGAATTTATCATTCAGCAAATTTAAATTTCGGGCCTTGGCACTTACAATTCCTGCCGTAACGGTGGAGGTTAGGTTAAAGGGGTTTCCAATGGCCAGCACCCATTCCCCTACTTCCACCTCGTCTGAATTTCCGAAACTCAGGAATGGTAAATCCTTTTCTGAAATTTTGAGTAAGGCTAAATCCGTGGAAGGATCTGCACCGACTATTTTTGCAGTGTAAGATCGTTTGTCATTTAATACCACCTCTACCTCCTCGGCGTTTTCAATCACATGGTTATTCGTGACAATATATCCATCGGCACTAATGAGGACGCCTGAGCCGGAACCTTCTCTGGGCGTATTGGGCTGAGGCATTTCAAAGCGAAACCCTCGGTCACCAAAGAAGTCCCGAAACGGATCCGGGATTTCCTGAGCAGAGGATTGGGAGCGTTGCCCCATTTTACTTTTAACATGCACAACCGCAGGCGTTGTTAAATGTGCCACCTGGCGAAAATCCGGGAGGAGATTTCCCTGAGAATCCAGTGCTGCAAACTTAGGCGAGGCCTGCAAAGAAAAATCTGATGCACCGGCAGATGGTTCTGCCATTTTGTACACTCCTACTGCCATCAAGCCTCCGGCAAGGGCAGCACCAACAAACCATAAAATTTGTTTCCAATTCATAAACAATACTTTTAAATGTGTTGTACGAAAAACAATTTGATTTTAGTGTATGAATATCAAAGCCTGAACCAAAAATGCTTAACTGAAAAAATGGCAGAAACCCCCATCAAACCATTGAATCAAGCATTATTACCATTCAGCAACAAGCCTATTGAACCCCTGTTAATAATTTGTTAATATTGAACATCCAAAGGGATATCACACTTATGTTGAAAAGCATTCAATTATCTGCTTGGTTTTGCATGGTCTTCCTAATGCAATTTGCATTTGCACAGGGGCCCATGATCAATGCCGGACCAGATGTTACCATTTGTTTACCCGGCTCCACCACGCTTACGGCCACCGTCGTGGATATAAGAGACCCAACCGCCTATACCCAAACGGTAATTCCCTATACTCCGGGTCCATTTTCCGGGGGATCAACGGTATCCTTGACTGATGACACGCAATCCGGCAGTATTCCCATTACTTTCCCTTTCTGTTTTTTTGGAATCAGCTATACTAACTGCATAATTGGTTCGAATAACTGGCTTGGCTTTGTTGCAGGCCAAACCTCCACATGGGTAACCGTTCCTATACCCAACAATACCGGTGGTGCACCTCGTGGCACCATCATGGGACCATGGCAAGATATCAATCCGGGAATAGGAGGAACAGTTCGATATTATGTGGATGGGGTTGCACCATTTAGACGATTCGTACTGGCCTACCAAAATGTTCCGATGTTCTCTTGCACAAGTCAAAGTTATACGAGTCAGATTCAGATTTATGAAACCACCAATGTCATAGAAACTCATATTCAGAACAAACCCATTTGTACAACCTGGAATAGTGGAAATGCCGTTCATGGCCTACACCACCCCAATGGATTAATCGCAGATGTGGTAGCCGGAAGGAATAACTCGCAGTGGTCAACCAGTAATGAAGGAAGAAGATGGACACCTTCAGGGCCGGCCTCCTATACGGTTTCCTGGTTTGCCTTGCCTGGAAATACGCCGGTAGGTACAGGTCTTACCGTCAATGTTTCGCCTCAGACGACCACAACGTATCGAGCCGTTGTAACTTATGCTTGTACTAATGTTTCCTTTGCCGACACCGTTGTCGTCAATGCCGCCTCTGTGCCTCCGCCGCCCTTAAACGGAACCCTCAATATTTGCCCCAATGGTACGGGATCTTACAGCACAGTCGCAGTTCCGGGTGCTACCTACAACTGGATTACCCCCAATGGAAACATTACTTCCGGACAGGGCACTACCAGCATCAATGTGCAGTGGGGAAGTATTCCCGGTAAAGTCATTGTACAGGTCGGAAGTGGGGGGTGTGCGGCTACCGACTCTCTTAATGTGAATATTTATCCGCCCCCGGTGATGAATATTTTTGGGAGTAATAGCCCCTACTGCCAAAA
>CANHCC010000109.1 GCA_947459115.1 Bacteroidota bacterium
AATGTAGGAAGTCAGGTTTTCCCGGATCTGTACATTTTTAGGAACTATGACTTCTGCAAAAAGATTGTCCCACAACCTTAATTTTTTTTCCAGATAATCGGCATCTGCGATAAATGCTTCTATGGTTGATGGTATAAGATCGCTTTCAACAGAAGCTCGGAATAAGGCGGGAGTATCTTTGAAATCTTTCAAAATAAGATAATCCAGAACCTCTTTCAAATTAGGAAAGAAAGCATCTAGTGCTTCAAGATCTTCAATATAATTTGGGCTTGTACTTCGAAAAGCGGTTACGGCATTCTCCAAATCTGTTCGTAAATCTTCAGGATCAGCAGCACCTCCCCCAACAATAATTGCCTTTAAATCTGTAAATAAAAGGTTTTCTGAAGCCTCAATACCAGCTAAAGTTGCTGGGGAGATTGAGTTGAAAAAGTTGAATGTGACAAATCTTCCCGGTATTTTATCCTGATAAATTTGTTGAACAGGTCTAAGATTTACAAATCTAAAAACTTCGCTGTGTGTGCTGATAGGATCCATAAGTTGGGGGTAATGTTTGGATGGTTTAGTACAAAGGTATTAAGCAATATTAAGGATATGGAAGTAATGCCAAATGAAAAAATTGTTGATTTTGTATGAATGGTCATAAATTCTGTTTCAATTGATATTTTTTGGATTTCGTGCGAATCGGATGTCTAATCCTGACCCTTTGAAAAGAGCTGAGGGCAAACATTGGTTACCCGAATTTATATAGTTTAGAAATTTTCTATGCTTCAGATACGATAAATGCGGTTTCCATATAGGAATACTACATGAAAATTAAAAGTTATATTAGGCCTTCTCTACAATAACTTCCACCCCTTGCCAATCCAAATAAAAACTTGTAACTTACTCTGAAAATTCCGCGCAAATGGCAACTTACTCCGAAGGCCTCAACGGCGTCAAAATCTTACTTCCCTCCAATTGGATCACTGCCAATGGCAGAGATGGGAGCAGACATTCCGGCTGGTGGACAATACTCGACACGCCCTGCTGATGGCGTTTTTCCCTATGGATTTAATTTCTTATAACATTGCTCTAACTCGTGTGTGCACACTGGCTACCATTACTCCATAACGCTTGCGCCATTGATAGAATGTGGCACGATTTATCTCATGCTCTCGGGATAATTCTTCTACAGACTTGCCAGCTTCGTACTCCTTGAGTACCTGGGCTATCTGATTCGGACTAAACTTACTTTTTTTCATATTTAACTGGTTAAAATTAGACTTTTTGTCTATTTTAAAACAGTACTATTTTTGGGGGAGCATACAACAATGGGCTTGTGGCAAAGGAAAGACTTGTTTTTTCATTGTGTAGTCAAATCTTTTCCACATAGGTCATTTATGAGTACATCAATATTTTAGGTAAACTGTTATTCATATTTCTTTAATAGCCATTTATAAATTTTCAAAAGAAGAAATATGGAAATGGGAATTGTTGGAATGACAGCATACACTAAAGCTCCTAATGGCATTACTCCATGTTCGGGGTGTGGATTCGTGTATTTTGCGTACATAGAAAGAATAACAATAAAAATAAAATATACAGCCAATGACAAAGCAGAGGTAATCAGAATTGAAATAATAAAAAGCATGATTTTCATTGTTTTCATACAATCTTTGCTTTTATGTAACCATAAAAATGCTTCTCAAAAACTGCTTGCTTTACGGTGTATTGCTTGCCATCACCTTGTCCCCATGTAAATAACTTGAAAGTTATTTTGCTATTGATAGTGTCTATTGATAACCCTCCTCTGTAATTAATCCAGTGATTGGGTCTTAATCCACTCTCTGTAAAATCATCTGAGAGTAAATTGCTATCAATAAGCATAATGCATTCATATCCTCCACTGTAATCTGTATCCATATCAGAGAGAAGTTGCATTTCATCTAATCCTGTTCCTAAAAAACTTGTTATATCAATTACCTCTTTTGATTTCAACATTTTTAAAAGCAGACTGGTAATGTCCGATGGAAGTGCAATTCCGCCAACACCACCAAGTCCATCGTAAGAAAAAACTTTATTCTCACTATTTTTAATACTTGTGAGTAAAACATAATCTGATTGAGGCATTCCGCTTGGATAAAAACCGTCATTTGGATTAATGTGATAGTTCTGACCAGTGATTGAGTTTCTTGGCTTGATTAAGTAGTTAGTTGTTCCGAAAAATGCTTCTGCGTAAAAGAATAGGTCTTTCACTAAATACTTAAAATCCGTTTTGTAATGTTTAGCGATTAGATTGCCAACAATAGCAGAGCCGCAAAGCGGAGTTGAACTTTGATTGATTAGTCCAGGGTTATTTTGACGCTGAGCTATTTCGATGTCAATCATCTTTTCGTCAAAATGCGAAAAGGCAGGAATAAAATCATCACTATCATTTCCGTTTATATAGTTGATTACAGTTTGTTTGTCATCTTCATTGTCAAAGTACAATGTCAGTTTATCATCAAACTGAATTCCTGTTGAACTAAGTCCGATTATGGGATTGTAAGCATCCACATCTTTGTAACTTGAAACATCAATGTCAGAATAACTGTAAATCTTCATTTGAAGTATCACTCTCTTTAATGTATAACCATTAAGGTTGAAATTGTATGCACTATAAACATAGATACTCATTGCAACATCAATAGTCCGTTTTTCTTTTCTTGCGTTTCTAATTTTATGAAACACCTTTCGGATATACCGTTCTTTATCGTCTTCATCAAATTCAGTAATTGCTACATCATTTTTAAATTCCGTGGATGGGTCGGCTTGAACAAAGAATGTACTATATGAGGATAATGGCAACATTATGAAATGATATTTAAGGTTTGAGACTCTCGTATCTTTTGATGCATATTTTTTAACGCAGTATCATCTTTTGCCAATAAATAAGGGGCACAAAGATTTTTATCAGGCTCAATCATATAGATTATACTTGCATCTTGTTCACTTCCATTTTCGTCTTTTAAGTGGATAATATTTCTTTTTGTATCTTGGCTTCTTTCAATTGGCATCCAGGAATATTTTAAGCCAGTCAATTTACCTCCAATCCCAATTCGGAATACGACTTCTCCATTCATCACTGCTACTTGTTCTTCACTATTTGAAGGATAGACAAATGGAAGGTACTTTACATCCCAACGCTCGATCTTTTTATTGGCAGGGTCAAGAATCGGTAAGGTTGATTGATACTGAAGATTTGAAAAGAGATTAGGAAATTTATTTTGTATGAGATAATTATTCTCACTTAGCATCTTATTGAAAGATTTAAGAAAATCTGCAACTGCCTTTCTTGCTTCCGGTTCTGTTTGGGGTACTGAAAATCTTCTTTTTAGTTCCGGATACTTAATTAAGGTGTTATCTGAATACACAAAGTGGCCTGTTTGTTTGTTGACCAAAACAGAGGTGAGTTCTAGATTGTGTTGATTTGCACCACAAGCTACTTTGATTAATGTTGGGTCTTTCACAATGAAGGAAGGGTCAATAAATCTATAGATTTTTATGGTTTTCATCTGTATCATTCAATTTACATTAAATAAACAATTTCTAATAAGTACAAGAATAATATTTCAATACTCTTGTTATGCCCAGTATAAATTTTGGTTGGTAAATCGAAGATAATAGTTTTTTTTGAAACGACCAATTTCTGGGATTTATCCCTATATTTTGTTGAGGCGATTCTCTTTCAGTCTCAAAATTCCCTACACGCTCACCACACAGGTCACCTCATCCCCCTCCATTAAGCCTTCCTTTTTTCGTACTTCTGCTTTTACCGGAAGTAAATAAGTGTTGTGTTGGGTATCAAACCATATCGCTGTGTCCCATTGGGTATTGCCTATTTGGGCGGTGCCTGCCAAGCGTCCCCAGCCGGATTCTGACGATTTTAAATGACGCCTTATTTCCTGAGCGATAGCTTGGGGTAAAGAAATAAAATACCAGCCACCATGCCCTTCATATTTCCAGATGCTGGCCTTAAATGAATAGGGAATTTTTCCAGTCATATCTGCCTCTAAATTAGGCAGAAATTATAGTATGCCGTCCTGCATGGCCAGATAAACATTACTCCAGGCCAGAAGGCAATTCATCAGCTGTACCATGAGGAACCATCTATATTTTAGGGCGTTCAGAATACCATAGAAGATCATGCCCATGCAGATTAAAAAGATAGACAGGGGAATCCATCCGGCCAGTGCGCCAATGTGCTTATTGAGAAATATCAATATCCCAACAAACTGAATCGGGAGCAGGAGAATGCTTAACCCAAACAGAAAAAGCCCGGTTTTTTGAAAGATATCCAGATGCTTCATCAGGCGGGTACGGAAGCGCCTCCCCCGTCGTATTGAGGTTTATATCTCAGGGTAGGGGAGGGCACAAAGGGACCTAACCCCAATTGAGACCAGATCTCATCTATACGAGCCACGGTGGCGTCATCCGAAATTAAAATATTGGGCCAGTCTCTTTGAAAGCCATCCAGATCTTTGGTTTTTCGGGTGCCATCCAGGATGAGTTTACCTTCTGCACTGTTGCAGTCTTCTCCTGTGAGGAGTAAATGATCCCGTTTCACATCGGTGTTATTGGAGAAGCGCCACAAAGCATCGCCTACTCGAGAGATATCAATGAGGTCATCCAGAAAGATCATGACTTTAACCGAGCTGAATTCCGGCATTAAGGAAATTCCTTTAGCGACTTTCTTCACCTGCCCGGGGATTGATTTTTTCAGGGTAATAAAAATGAGAGAAATGCCTTGTTCCAGCAGGGAGGTGTTCAGGGCGGCTATTTCGGGATAGGCGGTTTTTATGGTTTGCAAATCCGGAATTTGAGCAGTGGGATAGGGCTTAGGCTGATAGGCGGGCCTTAATTCTTCCGCAAATTTTTTCGTGGCGTCTATCCCGAGTTTGCCTCCAAATGCCATTTTGGAGCAGGAATGATCCAGGACATCGGTAGGGCCCTGACTTACCACGAGGTCCTGCTCCGGATCAAAATTGTCACTGACATATTTGGCCAGGGCCACCTGGTCCCGAATGTTCACATGCTGATCTACAACCACCATCATTTTGGTGAACATCATCTGCCCGGCGCCCCATAAGGAATTCATGACTTTAAGGGCCTGACCGGGGTAAGACTTTTCAATCTGTACAATGGCCAAATTATGAAAGACGCCTTCAATGGGGAGTTCCATGTCCATGATTTCCGGCACCATGGTCATTTTAATCGGCGCCAGGAAGATGCGTTCTGTGGCTTTGCCAATCCAGGCATCTTCCTGAGGCGGAATCCCCACAATGGTGCTGGGATAAACTGCATCCTTTCGATGAGTAATACAAGTCACATGGAAGCGGGGATACCAGTCCGGTAGGGAATAATAACCGGTATGGTCTCCGAATGGGCCTTCCCAGATGAATTCCTCCTCGGGATCTACATAGCCTTCAATAATGATATCTGCATCTGCAGGCACCTGCACATCCTGGGTGATGCACTGAACGAGTTCTACTTTCTTTTTGCGAATGAAGCCCGCGAGCATGTATTCATCAATGCCGTCTGGCAGGGGAGCCGTGGCAGCATAAGTATATACCGGATCTCCACCCAGGGCAACTGCTACCGGCATTTTTTTACCCAACTTTTTGTATTCCTCAAAATGTCGGGCAGAGACTTTATGGCGATGCCAATGCAAAGCCGTGAGGTCTTTGTCAAACACCTGCATACGGTACATCCCGACATTGCGAATGCCCGTGTTGGGGTCTTTGGTATGGATAACAGGCAGGGTAATAAACGGACCTCCATCTTCAGGCCAGCATTTCATCACCGGAATTTGAGATAGGTCTGGTTTCAGGTTGATGACCTGTTGGCATTCTCCTTTACCGGAAATGACTTTCGGCATCCAGGAGGCAATTTTTCCCAGGCGTGGCAACATTTTAAGTTTGTCCACGATGCTTTCTTTCGGGGAAGTTAATTCCTTGAATAAAGCTTCGATGTCCTGGCTGATGTCGTCCATGTCCTTTACGCCAAGAGCCATGCACATACGCTTGTAAGAGCCCATGGAGTTGATGAGGAGGGGAAATGGGGTGCCCGTGTTTTCGAACAATAATGCAGGCCCATCTTGCTTGGATACCCGGTCAGTGATTTCAGTAATCTCTAATTCCGGATTGACATAAGTTTTTATGCGAACGAGTTCTCCAGCCTTTTCAAGGGCAGAGATAAATTCTTGGAGGTTTTTATAAGCCATAAAAAAGAGTAGAATCAGGAAAGGAAAAGCCAGTCAATGGTTTTATATAAGATGCCCAGAACAAACATAGCAATAGCCAGACGATTGGTTCGTTTCATCAATAGAATATTGAACCGGGTGGTTTTAGAGATTGGTTTTGGCGTATTTTCCATCTGGACAAAATTAGATGTATTGAGAACAAGATTTTTTGGGGAAATGTGCATTTCGAAAGATTATTTTTCTAAATCGGAATATCTTTGAAGCATGAAGGAGGAAAATTTTCCGTGGTCACATGAAACAAATCCGCCAACGGACTTTCGGCCATTGGCGGATATGTTAATTGAAAGTAAGGTTTTAGCCCCTACCTTGGATTATGAGATATTTTCCAGTCTGCCGGAGTGGGAGATGGAAGAATTGTTGCAGTTTATGTCCTCCCGTACTTGGTTCTGACCTTGCAGCAGGGAAAAATTTTCATATGGCTTGTACTTCTTTCACTTCTGGCACCATGCGGGTGAGAAGACCTTGAATTCCAGCCTTTAAAGTGGCAGTAGAGGAGGGGCATCCCTGACAGGAGCCTTGCATTTTTAATTTTACAATCCCTTCTTCGAAGCCTTCAAATATGATATCCCCCCCATCCATGGCCACAGCCGGGCGGACATTCTCATCGATTAATTGCTTGATTTTGCGCACCACTTCGGTATCATCCTCTGAGGCCGTACTTCCGCCGGTGGAAACTTTATCCACCACTGCCTGCCCCGATTCAATAAAAATTCGAATAGCATCCTTGACGACCGGAATTAATTCTTCCCACTTAAATTCTTCTTCCTTAGTGACCGTCACGAAATTACGCCCGATAAAGACGGATTTAACGAACCGAAATTGAAAAAGCTTCTTTGCCATTAAAGAGGACTCAGCATGGCTGCTATCCGGGAAATCGGCAGTGCCATCCGGTATGAGGGTGCGATCTGTGATGAACTTAAGGGTTGCCGGATTTGGTGTAATTTCAGTGTAGAGTTGCATTGTTTTTATTCAGTTTTAATAAACAAAGGTAAAGTTTTAACCTCAATTTAACGATATTAGTTTCAATGTGGCGGGCAATATCAGATTGAAAAATCAGGGAAAATTTTTCCTGATTTTTTGGAAACGCGCTTTTTGGCTATATTTGTGCAAATACTGAGTATAAACATTGGAAAACTACAACAGAGATCGCGAAGAGGTTTACACGAAGAAAATCCGCGCGGGAAAGAGAACCTACTTTTTCGACATTCGTTCGACACGGGGAAACGATTATTACATCACCATCACGGAAAGTAAGCGCCGTCAATTCCCAGGGGAAGGAAAAGAGTATGAAAAGCACAAAATTTTTCTTTACAAAGAAGATTTTAACAAATTCCTTTCTACCCTGAACGATACCATTAATCAGGTAAAAGAAGAGTTGATGCCGGACTATAATTACGAGGAGTTTGATAACCGTGATCGTGGGGATGATTCCAATGGCGGCGGCTCTTCCAATTGGGCGGAGTAAGTTACCTCCCCTTGCCTGATAAACGATAGAAGTAATCTAAAGATTGCCAGGTATTATATTCTAAAAGATGGAGGGTTTTTATACTAGTCCCTCCACTATGATGTATATTGTTTAAAAACTGCTCAAATTTGTCCTATAAATCTTGAGTATATACCCTTTAGCCTAAAATAAAAGAACCCATGGATGTCTTAGGAATTGAACATAATTTTTTGGCATTGGAAGAAACCTATTCTTCTTATGATAAGTCACCGGTCGTCATTCAGTCCTTGCCTTATGAACACACCTCCTCTTACCACAAAGGCTCTGCGGGAGGACCTGAGGCCTTGCTGAAAGCTTCCCATTTTGTGGAATTCTATGACGAGGAATTGGATCAGGAAACGGTATTTGACCTGGGGGGCATTGCCACTCTCCCGATTTTAGATTTCAAAGGTGCCACGGATGCCGCAGCTATGGATCTCATCACCGAAGAAACCCGCAAGCTATTGAAGGACGAAAAGTTTGTGGTTTCCATTGGATCGGAGCATTCCATTACTTACGGTATCATTCGTGCTTTCGTAGAAAAATTTGGGTCCAATTTTTCCATCCTTCAAATTGATGCCCATTCCGATTTACGCGAGGCTTATCAGGGGAATCCTTTTTCTCATGCCTCTGCTATGGCAAGATGCCTGGAAACCGATGTGCATTTGACTCAGGTTGGAATCCGGGCACAGTGTATCGAAGAAAGTAAAGTGTGTAAGGAACATCCAAAAGTGACAACCATTTATGCGCATCAGTTAGACGAGGCAGGAGAATGGATGAAAACCGTGATGAAGTCCTTGAAAGATCATGTTTATATCACGGTGGATGCAGATGGGTTTGACCCATCGGTTATGCCCTCTGTTGGTACAGCAGAACCCAATGGTCTATCCTGGCAACAGGCTACCCGCCTGCTCAAGAAAGTGTGTTCAAAACGAAAGGTTTTGGGATTCGATATCGTTGAGTTTATTCCAAGAGAGACAGATACCATTACGGAGTATAATTGTGCTAAACTTGCCTATAAAATGATAGGCTATACGCATAAATCATGAGCCACCCTTTCAGGGTATTGTTTATTGGGGACATCGTAGGCGAGGTCGCGGTGGACCTTTTGGAAAAATTTCTTCCCGGGTTTTTAAAGCAGGAGTCCATTGATTTCTGTATTGCCAATGGCGAAAATGCCAGTGGGGGAAGAGGAATAGCCGAGACTTTGGCCAAGCGATTGTTTTCTTCCGGTGTGGATGTGTTAACGGGGGGCGATCATTCTTTTGATCGAAATTTTGATTTCGCTTATATGCGTCAGGAGAAGCGGTTGCTCAGGCCTTTGAATTATCCAAGAGGCAATCCTGGACAAGGGATGGGGATTTATACGGCCAATTCAGGACTTAAACTAGCTGTCTTAAATCTTAGAGGTCAGGCATATTTTCAAAACCCAATCGAATGTCCATTTCGTAATGCGGATTGGGCCATTCCGAAATTATTGGAAGAAACCTCGGTAATCTTTGTGGATTTTCACGCAGAGGCCACTGCCGAAAAACGGGCGATGGGTTGGCATCTTGATGGTAGGGTTACTGCCATGTTGGGCACCCACACGCAT
>CANHCC010000110.1 GCA_947459115.1 Bacteroidota bacterium
ATTAATCCCTCCTCCTTATCCATTGAATATCAAATAAATCCGTATAAAATCGGATAAATAATACTTTTTTTTCAGCTATGTTTTTTTAATACTCTTAAACTCTTTCGTTTTGAAGAATTCCGGTAGCGCCCGCCACCGGAATTTTTTTTGCTATTAAATCAATCAAAACACCCCTCCAATCACTCAAATCGCCTTTTTTTTAGCGCAATGTCCACTTTTTCCAACAATACTTAATACCTTTGTAAGCGTGATTCTACTGTTAGTTTTAATTTTTTGAAACAGTTAGGGTCATCACTCTTTCGTTTTATAATCTCCGGGAGCGCCTGTTCCTGGAGATTTCCCATCCCTTCTTCGTTAAATCTCGATTTTTATCCCTAATTTGTGGTATGGTTTCCCTGCAGCAGAGAGATTTTTTCATATGGGCCGGACTTCTAATTTTTGTCCTCTTTATTCCAGTCGCTAAACCGCCCTCTACCTTGGGCGAAATCCTGGCAATCCTGGCATGGATTCCCGGCTTCTTTCACCAAGAAACGCGATCTAACAGACTCCAAAATCTGAAAAGCCGCCCCTTTCTCCTCTTCCTGCCTGCATTCTTCCTCCTTCATCTTATCGGTATGGCCTGGACTTCAGACCTGAGCCAAGGACTGAAGGAGCTTAATATGCAGCATTACCTGCTAAGTATCCCTCTGATTTTTGCAAGCATTAACCGTAATCCCAAGAAAGAAAAACACCTACTTGCGGCTTTCCTAATAGCCAATCTGGTCGCCTCCTGTCTTACCATCTTTATTCGCCAAACCGATATTCCCCTCCTCAAAGCGGAACTTTACCTCCCCTCGCCCTTTATTGCACGCCCGAGAGCCAGTCTGTTTTATGCATTTTCCCTCTTTTTACTCCTGGAAATTCCCTGGCACCTGTCCCTCTCCCGAAAACAAAAAATCTTTTGGGGGCTAGCCACTTTCATTCAAGCCATGGCCCTCATAAACTTAGAGGGCAGGACCGGACAAATCGCGTTTGCTCTGGTACTACCGGTGTGGATGGTCATGAGATTGGTACAGAAACACAAAATTTTATGGTTTACAGCCTTCACCATTTTAGTTTCCCTGCTTGCCTGGCTTTCTTATCTCTATGTTGGCAATATACAAAGGCGCTTCCGGGAAGCATTCGATGAGGTGACAGCATATCAAGAGGGATTCAAAGACCGAAATGCGAATGATACCTCCTTTGCCCGCAGATTTGTTTTCATGGAAAAGAGTTGGGAAGTTTTTACAGAACATTCCTTGTTTGGTGTGGGCACGGGAGATTTACAAAAAGAAGTCTATCCCTTGTTTGATAATCATCCTCTGAAAATCGAGCCCAATAAACCTCACCACCAGTTTCTGGAAATAGCGGTCAAATTTGGCATTTTCGGCTTAATCTTCTTTTTGGCCGGATGGTTATGGCAACTCATAATCGCAAGGCCCCCAACGCGTATCCTTTTTTTGTGCTTCAGTCTATTAAGTTTTGTCAGTATGATGACTGAATCCACGATGGATACACAGGCCGGTATTAGTTTCTTTGTTTTTATGGGTTCCCTTCTGCTTTTAATGGCTTGCACCAAGCCGGGGACTAATATTGTAGCACCCGAAACTGCCACTTCCGACCTACCGGGTAAGAATAACGCCAGGGCATAGCCAAGGCTGTGCCCCCTCCAAAGACAATCAATGGTGCTGTATAATACCGAAATTCATTCGCAGGCATCCCTATAATCCAGCCATTGACTATTGTACCTGCCATATAGACCAAAGAGGAAACTGATAAAAATGCCCCCCAGAACCGCCGACCGCTTGCCTCAACCCGATAAGGGCCCATCGCTTTTATCCGATAAACTTCCCCTACCCTAAATCCCTGTCCATTCATTCGAAAATATCCATCGAGGGCGATACTATCCACAACCCCAGAAAATCTCTCTTTATTTTTCAATCGAATTGAAAGGACATCTCCAACAAAGGCTTTCTTTCGAATCATCCGACCTTCATGCTCGAGTGATAAGTAAGGTTGTGCCCCTGCTATTTCTATACAGAACAACAGCCAAAACCCTGTTAGCAATCCAATCTTCATAATGCTTAAAATCTGAAACCGGAGTACAATTTAAAGGAAAAATTGTCTGTTGGTTCCGGAAGTGTATAGGCCCCGAGTCTATAATAAAATCCCAGACCCAATAAGGCCAATGAAGGCGAACGCCGAACCCATTCTTTCGGCAATATATTTTGCATAACCAAACCTGCTTCCTGATAGAATTTATCAGGTGCCCGTAACGCAAATGGCAATTGATGCTGACTCACATCCGAAGTAAATCTGCCCCAGGCTGCATTATACTCCAGCAGAAAATTGGGATGCCAGGTTCTTGAATGAAACAAAAGATTGTTAAAATCATATCTCAAGTGCAACTGGGCAGACTGATCTGCCGCAAATTCATTGAAACGCATGGTATTAAAACTCATGGGGGCAGATAGTGGCCAGGATTTATCATCGTTCCCCCTGAGCACTTGCAATCTTGAGTATGGCAGATTGCCTTCCCCATAATTCCCCTGAAGGGCAAGCTGAAATTTCCCTCTGGTATGGAGATTCAAAGTATGCACCATGGATGCGGAGAAAACCTGATAATTCAGACCCAGACCATCCGGCCAATTACGACCAAGCAAAAATCGGAATCTAAACACCGGCAAAGACGATCCAAGGCTTATTCTGAAAGGGCCATTTTTCAAAAACTTCTCCCCTGGGGCATACCGCTGGTCCCAAATGAATTCATTCAAGTAATAAGAGGCGAGCCCACGGTAAAGATATTCATAAGCGGGCAGAATATCCGCCTGCTGCAAGGTCAATTCCTGGGTCCAGTTATTCCAAATCGGATGACGAAAGATCAGGCGTCTGCTGGTCTGATACTCCATGATCCGCATCCGGAGATTACGACCTAACAAATCCGATGTTTTTTGATAAGCACTCATCATCACCGGAGAAGATGCGCTCTCCAACAAATCGTATTCATATCGGTATTCCAATTGCCAGCGCTTATCATCAAAGGGCATAATTTTGGCGAAGCCTCCATACTTCATTGTCTGATCCGCCCAGGCCCAACCGGCCCGACCACCGAGGGAGAACCAGGAGGCAATTCGTTCATTTGTCTCCACCCCAATGCCCAAGCGGAATTTTTCGACCAAATTGTATTGAAACAACCGGGCCAGATCGAAGTCTAAATAACGCCAGGAGATTTTTCCCTGTGCAATCTTTTGACCTTGATATGCCCATCGGTCAAACCGAAACTTTCTACCTAAACTATCAATCTTTCTATAGGTATTTCGCTCCCTGGCATCCAGGGAATCCTCCCGGAAGAGATTCCAAAACACATCCGATTGCCTGGAGGCATTTGCATCCGTCACAATACTTTCCGGCCCAAAACGAATCAGGCTACTATCTGGATTAAGGCTGATATGTTTGAGATAAACTTTAGCAGCCATTCTCAGCTTCATCGTGTTGGCCAGATCTTTTGCTAATGCAGCTGTGCCCACTTCAAAAGTGGTTACCAATTGAGAAGGAAACCATACGCTGTCCTGAACCTTCTGAAACAATTGCTCTACAGAACCACCGGAAATCAACTGATCCTGCGCTTGCACGGATAACTGGGCCCGAATATGCTGAAGGGCATATTTTCCCGAATGAATATGTAAAAGGCCTTCAAATCCGTTAAAACTTTTCTTTAGAGGATAAAAGGCAATAGCGAAAATGGAATCAGGGCCATCCTCCAAGGTATCGCGCATCTCAAAAACATATTTGGAGAGGGCCTCCGGATTCAAAGGACTCAAAAAACTCTGACCTAACACAGAAATCCAATCCTTATAAAAAGAAGAAAAATCCATGATATCTGCAGGAAGCAGAGGCAGAACGGCGTCTTTAAACCCGCTGGACCTGGAAGCCAGAATGGTTTCCTTGCTTTTCCCCGGACGCTTATATTCCTTATGTGTGACGCTTTCCCACAAAAATAAATGCATGGCTCTGGCCAATGAATCTATCCCATGAAGTATGGAATCCTGTTTCAACTTTTCGCTCCCGGATAAGGAGGAATCCGGGGATTGAGTAACAGGAAAAATATAGACTTTGTTATAGGAGTCGTAACGCCAGGCAGGAAGTTCATTAAAGTCATTTTGCCTGCGGTTACGAATAGCCAGACGCATTATGGATTCGGCCGGATTATCCTCTGGAACAATGAGTAGTTCCTCCGTGCGTACCTCTTTAGGTTGAAGGTAAACTTTAAACTCCTGCCCAACTCCTGACAGTGGGAGGACCTGAATATGAAACCCAATATAAGACACCAGAAGGGTATCGGTGTTGGTGCTTGAATACAATTCAAACTTTCCGTCAAGATCAGAATGGATTCCTGTATTCTCTCCTTTTAAGCTTACACGGGCAAACGATAATACCTGTCCGCTCTCCTGATCATACACACGCCCTCTTAGCCACCTACCCTGACCCAGGGCAAGAAGAGGAAACAGGAAAATCATCAACAAAAAAAAGTCCGCTCGAAGCGGACTTTTTAAGGTATTAATTACAAACATTATTTGTATTTGCTAAATCCGGGATTATTGGTCAATAAATTATTAAAGACAGGATTAGAAGCAATGAGGGATTTCATTTTACCATTGTTACCGATGGCTTTATCCAGGTTTTGCATAGTCTGCTCAGGCAAACCACGATAAGCATAAACCAAAGCGAGGTTGAAATAAGGCTCAGCGAGTTTAGCATCTTTTTCGATGGCATCCATAAAGTCAGCTTCTGCTTCAGTGAAACGATTGGTCTTCAATTTAGCAACCCCACGGTTGTTATAAGAAGCTGCACTTTGTTCGCTTTTCATGAGGTTTTCGTATTCAGCCAATGCTCCGGAAATGAATCCGATTTTATCCATCATAACCACACGGTTCATCGCAAGATTTTTGTCACCCGGCGTTGAAGCAGTGTACTCATTATACTGATCGAGCAAGGCGATTCTTTCGTTGAGGGTATAGGAACTGGCAATCTTGGTTTTGTAAGCCAAGGCAGTCAAAGCAAATTGAGAGTTGGTTTTATCCAAAGAGATAGCGGATTCAATGTCTTTAATTGCATTGGTAATGTCGTTGTTACCGAAATAATAGGTAGAACGCATGGCGTACAGATTAGGCTTCTTGTTATTGTTGATCAGAAGATTTAACACCTTCAAGCCTTTTTGAATATCTTCACCGGCCTTAAACTTACCAACGGTCATTTGCTTGAGTGCGACATTATTTAACAATTCAGGAGCCAATACAGGCGTAGCCGTTGCATAATTTTCAGTGTACATCATGTCCGGCTTGTATTCAAAAGAGAAGTTTACAAAGGTATGGCGGCAGTATTGCAATACAGATGTCACAAGAGAATCCCAACTGGAGAGTTTACGAAGTTTTGCTTCTTTTTCATCTGCTGAAATTGGCTCATTGTAAATTTCCATAACAGCAGATTTATCCCCTTCGCTCAGGTTATTAGCCGATCTGGTGTAAGTCTGAAATCTTTCCCAATCTTCACCAAAACCTTTGGCTTCAATTGTTAAGCCTGTTTTTGCAGCATAAAATTTCTCAAGGTCTTTTCCAACCGCTTTAACACGACGATCTGAAAGTTTCAGGTTGTAGTCTTCAGTTCCGCCTTGTGAGGCAAAACCTTTGATATCAATTGTAGAGACTTTATAACCGAGAGAATCGAAAGTTTGAACGCGGTTAATCACCTGCTGCATTTCCTCTTTATTGGTAACATCCGAATTCATGGCGAAGATCATGTCCATAAATCCAATGAATCCTTTATAACGATATTTCTGGTCGGGGATTTTAATGTCCGGCAATTGAATCACGGAAGATGTTTCAGAATATTCCCATGGCACATCATTACAACAAGCCGGTTCAATTGGGCCCAAAGGCATTTCTACCGTGTTACAGAATACTTTTTTAACCTGACCTTTTTTGTATTTCATGACCGAGAAAGTCAGGCTAATGCTTTTCCCGCTAATGTTGGCATCAACAGGCATTTTGTAAAGAAAATAGGGCGCACCATTTTGTTGATGATAAGCCATATCGATAATGAGTGTACCAAGCTTTCCTTCAGCGGCAGACTCTAATTCTTTGAGATGTTCTTGAGCACGGAATTTACCATCCACATGAATGGCGATACCTTTGGTCATGTATTTTCTGTAATCCAGATCCTGCATGAGCCTGAAGTACAGTGTATCATTTTTTACTTCGAACTGTCCCGGCTCTAAGTGCATACCTGCAGCAAACTCCGTATTATCATTCTGAGCGACCACCAAGGTTGTATTATTGGCATTAGCCTGCATCAGGGCATTGATATCTTCTTTGAAAGAATCGCAGGTATTAGTGATTCTTTGTCCGTCAACCGTTGCTTTATTAATAACATTCTTATTACAGGCGGAGAATGCCACCAGAAGGCAAACACCTGCAAAAGAACTCAATAGCCTGAAAGAGGATGAGTAAAGGCTTTTTTTCATGATTTAATGGTCTATGAGCTGGCTCAATTAAATGAATGGACAAAGATAAAAAGTTTTAGGCGGTTACAAACACCAAAATCCGGAAATTTGGGGATAAGTGTATATATTTTTGGTCAGGATCCACTTTTCATAGTAGGAAAAAAGCGATTCAGAGGGTAAATTTGAGCATGATTACACTACCTCCCAGTCGCTTGCCCGGCGTAGGAACAACAATATTTACCGTAATGTCAGCACTTGCTGCTGAACAACAGGCGATTAATCTTTCCCAGGGATTTCCGGATTTTCCGGCTGACCCGGATTTGTTGAATCATCTTACTCAGGCGGTTCTGAGTCATAAAAATCAATATGCCCCCATGGCAGGCTTGGCTCGACTAAGAGAAGGTATCGCCGCTCTGACGGAAAGAAAGTATGGAAGAAAAACCAATCCTGATTTGGAGGTAACCATTACCTCCGGCGCCACTGAGGCTCTATTTGATGCCATCGCAGCGCTTGTGCGCCCGGGGGATGAAGTAATATTATTAACCCCTGCGTATGACTCCTATGGGCCGGCGGTCCTCTTAAATGGAGGCAAACCCGTTTATGTGCCCTTGAGTTTTCCCAACTACCGGCCCGACTGGGAACAAATTCGTCGAGCCATTACCCCGGCAACCCGGGCTATTTTAATCAATAGCCCACACAATCCAACGGGTGCAATATTTCATGAGAATGATATTCAAGAACTAAAACGATTAGTGGAGGATTTTCCAATCTGGATTATCAGTGATGAGGTGTACGAGCATATTGTGTTCGATGGACAGGACCATCTTTCCGTATCCAGGTATCCGGAATTGTCAGAGAGGGCCTTTGTTGTTTCATCTTTTGGCAAAACCTTTCATGTTACCGGCTGGAAAACCGGATATTGTGTGGCACCGGCAAGCATGACAGAAGAATTTCGTAAAATTCACCAGTTCAATACTTTTTGTAGCCCGGCACCGCTTCAGGAGGCCCTTGCAGATATTTTAGATACCCCTCGAAAAGTAGATGAACTCTCCGGATTTTATCAACAGAAACGAGATACATTCCTTTCGCTTATGCAAGGATCTAAATTTCGGCCCCTCCCCTCTCAAGGTACTTATTTCCAGCTGATGGATTATTCAGAGATCTCCCGGGAAAAAGACACCGAATTTTGCAAATGGCTGACAATCGAAATGAAAGTAGCAGCGATACCTGTTTCAGTATTTTATCCGGACGAAACCGACCATAAAGTCATTCGATTTTGTTTTGCCAAACAGGAAGAAACGCTTAAGGCTGCGGCAGAAAGATTATGCAAGATTTAACCGTTGCGCTACTACAAGTCCCCTTGGGATGGGAAAATCCCAAACAGGGACTAAGCCAGATTCAGAAGTTTTTTCAGTCTTCTCAACTCCCGGATGCAGATTTATATGTTCTCCCGGAAATGTTCACCACCGGATTCACCATGAACGCTTCCTCTTGTGCTGAGGATATGCAAGGACCGGCGATACAATGGATGCTGGGGTTTTCACGGGATTTCGGAAAATACATTTCCGGAACCCTTATTATTGAGGAGAATGGGCATCGGTACAATCGACTGGTATTGTGTGGTCCGGAAGGCCTCTGCGGACATTATGATAAAAAGCATTTGTTTCGAATGGCTGGAGAAGATGCGCCTTATACTGCCGGCACCCACAAATTTATCTATACCATCAAAGGCTGGCGCATCAGTTTTTGGATTTGTTACGATCTCCGCTTTCCAATCTGGATGCGGAATAGCGGGCTATCCTATGATCTGGCAGTGGTCTGCGCCAACTGGCCTGAACGCCGTGTTTTTCATTGGGATACATTATTGAAAGCGAGAGCCATTGAAAACCAGTCCTGCGTGGCAGGGGTAAACCGAACAGGCATGGATGGCAATGATATCCCCTACTCCGGGCATTCTATTTTATTAGATGCCACAGGAAAAAGCATTGCGGAGGCAGGAGAATCAGAAGGATGGGTGATTGGAAGCTTCTCACATTCTGAACTGCTTACCTACCGCGAAAAATTTGCCGCATGGAAAGATGCCGATGCTTTTACCCTAGACTAATCTGAGGGATTATAGAATGAAGCATCCGATTCAGGAGAATCTCCTTAGTTTTGTTGTACTGAGTGAATGAAGAAACTGCACGCCTCTATCCTTAGGTCCTTTGCTGGTCCCTTTGCAGCCTCCTTTGCCGTGTCCTTGTTTATTCTGGTTATTCAATTTCTTTCCAGATACCAGGACATGATTGCAGGAAAGGGCCTTGGTGGCATGATATTGCTTAAGCTCTTCACCTATGCCAGTGCCCACCTGGTTATCCTGGCTTTGCCACTGGCTATTCTTGTATCCTCCCTGATGACCATGGGGAATCTTGGGGCTAATTATGAATTGGCCGCCATAAAATCCGCCGGAATAAGTATCCACCGATTGATTACCCCGATGTTGTATGCCGTGAGTTTGCTGTTTCTTTTCAGCTTATGGTTTTCCTTTTATGTGGTTCCGCTCGGGAATTTAAAGCTCTTCAGCCTGATGTGGGACATACAACAGACCAAGCCTACTTTTGCGCTGAAAGCAGGGCATTTCTATAAAGGAATTGATGGTTTCACCCTAAGGGTAGCTAAAAAATCCAAAGAAGGCAATGTCCTCGAGGATATTATGATTTACAATACCTCTGAAGGAAGAGGCAATGTCGAACTCATCCTGGCAGATTCAGCGGAAATGCACTTAAAAGACAATGGCATGACCATG
>CANHCC010000111.1 GCA_947459115.1 Bacteroidota bacterium
AATAAGAGATGATCCTTCTCTGCATGGAAGATAATCTCCCGGTTACCGTTGAAGGCACCGGAACAAGTGATAAACCTCCAGGCAGGCTGAAGCTCATCCCCCTGGGGAAACCATACAGGCTGATGGTCACAGACCTTGGATGTCAAAGAATGGGAAGTCAAATAAGAGGTTAATGCATCTTCCGTCTCAGGCCGATAATCCGGGAAAGGTTTCGGATTTTGATAGCGTATATCCCAGGCAGAATTCGATACTTGATGAGGAGCATCCTCTGCAATCAGGAGAACAGCCTGAGCACCCCAAACCGGTATATTCCGGAAGGACTTTTCTAAACGCAACACTTTTCCGCCCGGGGTTTCCAGCCTGGCAACTGTATCGATTTTCCCAAATGCGGATTGGGAAATCAAAGGCTGATAGCAGCAGGTTGCAATACCGGTGAATAAAGCAAACCACCATCTGTTTTGGAAAAAGGCTGTCACGGGAGGAAATAGGTTTGAGTGTTATACAAATATAATGAAAAAAAAAGAAACCCTACCCGCTTGCACCAAGCTCGGCTTGGTGCAAGCGGATTCGGTGAGATTGCTCCTGAACTGCACTGCTAAAATCATCTGCTTCTTTGGAGGGAATTGAGATGGAATAGCGGCAACCGGTTTCGAATGACTTGGCAATTAGTTCGCCTTTAAACCGATGTATCAACTGCTCGGCAAAAGAAATGGTATCGTAAGCAAAGTCCAAAATAAAAATCGTGCGGGGCACTTCCGACTTTCTCCCTGCCTGAAGCAAAGCCTGGGCAGCAGCCTCTCCATAGGACTCAATTAATCCGGGCACCCCGAGTTTGGTGCCGCCATAATACCGGACTACCGCAACGAAAGTCCATACCGTCTGAAAAGAACGGATGGCATTTAAAATAGGCGTGCCTGCGGAATGAGACGGTTCACCATCATCAGAAGCCATTTGTATTTGACCTTGATTTCCCAACACCCAGGCATAACAATGGTGAGTCGCATCGAGATAGCGTTCCCGAATATTTTTTAGCGTCTCTTTGGCCTCTTCCAGTGATTTGACCGGACAAGCCAACCCAATAAATTTCGAACCTCTGGATTTAACCAGTGCCTCGCCTGTCGTCTCAGGAATCAGGAAAGGATTCGTATCCATTTTTATGACCCACAGGGTTGTTTCAGGCAAGAATGAAACTTCTTCTTTTGCTCAGGCGTCTGAGCTTGTTTCAGCGCATCCTGATAATATGGGA
The DNA here is from genome assembly GCA_947459115.1 of Bacteroidota bacterium. Lineage (GTDB taxonomy): Bacteria > Bacteroidota > Bacteroidia > J057 > RFSG01 > CANHCC01. The sequence goes on from CANHCC010000111.1 coordinate 1,247, forward strand.
TCGCTTTTTCTTTGCCGGAAATAGCCTCCAGACATTGTCCCATCCGAAATAATAAATCGGCTACCACTTCGACATCTTTTTCCTGGATTAAATTCAGCAAGCCCTCTGCTTTACGATAGTACACCAAAGCATAGGCGGGGTTCTGCTGATCTTGCCAGGTTCTTCCGAGGTAATACCAGGGTTCAAACATCACCTGAGAAGTGTAAGTAGAATGTATTTGATCAATACGCTTTTGCTCTTTCTCTAATGCCTGTAGATGGAGTTTTTCCATCCCTGTAAAAACAGTTCGGGCAGAAGTCCGGTCACCATTTAAGTAATAGAGTTTGCCGAGATAGGCACGGTAAACTGTATTATTGGGATAATTGCGGCTTAGGAATTTTGCCATCTCCAGCGCTTTCGGGTAATTGGGTTCATCGTCTGTATAAATACGCATCAAAAAGAAACGCGCCTCATTTCGACTGGAACTGACCTCTGTACTGGCTTTTTCCAATAACCGAATACCATTGGCCTTATTGCCACTGGGAAAAAACACCATCAGTGGTTTGGTTACCGGATGTTTTTCGGGGTAATAAACAGCGAAATAATCATAAAGACCCAAGGCAAAATTAAACTCGTTGGTTTCTTGCAGATAGTTGCGACCCTCCAGTAGCCAGGGCAAGGCTTTTCTTGCCAGGTTAGCCGCGGTCATCCATTCCTCCCGCATGGCATAATATCGAGCCTTAAAAGCCAAAATATTAAAAGCAAAAAAAGCATATTCCATCTTATGCCCTTTCTTTTTTTCAAGATATTGTAATTTATAGAGCGCTGAATCTATCTCCTTCAAAAAAAGGTTATCATGCCCTCTAAAATCCCGGGAGATGGAAATTTTCCACCAGGTATTTAATGCACTTAGAAAATGCGGTGCTGATTCTCTGGGCCAGTTTTTTTTCAACCCATCGAAAACCATTTGCGCCCGATAAAAATCGAGATTATAGACATAATCCAGGCCTTTAAAGGCGGTCTTTTGAAACAGAGAATCCGGCAAGACCTGAGACTTTAGGTTTTGTAAACCAAAAATCAGGATGAGAATCCCAATCCATAGTCCCTTCATTGGTACAGCACTATCGGCCGGCGTATTGCTTTTCGTAATATTTTTGATATTCTCCAGAGGTAACGCGATTAACCCACTCCGGATTAGCAAGGTACCATTCAACAGTAGCTTCCAGTCCCTGTTCAAAGGTAACCGAGGGCTTCCATCCAAAGTCTTTTTCCAATTGAGAGGCATCAATTGCATAACGCATATCGTGACCCGGGCGATCGGTTACATAGGAAATTAATTTTGCGGACTCCCCGTCAGCACGCCCAAGTTTCTGGTCCATAATACGACAGAGCAGATGAATGAGGTCTATATTTTTCCATTCGTTCCACCCCCCAATGTTGTAGGTGCTGCCATCTTTTGCCTTGTGGAATAATAAGTCAATGGCCGCACAATGGTCTTCTACCCACAACCAGTCCCGGATGTTTTCCCCTTTTCCATAAACCGGCAATGCCTTTCCGGTAACAATATTGTGAATGAAGAGAGGCAATAATTTTTCCGGAAATTGATAACTCCCGTAGTTATTGGAACAATTGCTGATAACCACCGGAAGTCCATAGGTATGTCCATAGGCTCTGACAAAATGATCGGAACCTGCCTTAGAAGCAGAATATGGACTTCGAGGGTCGTAGGGAGTGGTTTCCGTGAAGAAGCCTTCCTGACCGAGGGAACCATAGACCTCATCGGTGGACACATGGTAAAACCGTTTTCCTGAAAGGTCTTTCCAGAAATGTCTTGCAATGTTCAGCAGGGTAACCGTACCCAGAACATTCGTTTGGACAAAAGACAAAGGATCTGCGATACTGCGATCCACATGACTTTCGGCAGCAAGATGTACGACAGCATTGATTTTATGCTCTTCAAAAATGCGACTAATGGCTTTTTCATCACAGATATCCGCTTTTACAAAAGTGTAATTGGGCGCGTCCTCCACATCTCTGAGATTTTCCAGATTTCCGGCATAGGTCAGTTTATCGACATTCACAATGCGATAATCCGGATAATTCCGAACCATTCTTCTGACCAGGTGAGAACCGATAAATCCGGCCCCACCGGTAATGAGTATATTTTTCATGTTGTTAATTCAGCTTCAAATTTACGGGAACTTCCGGAAAACTATTCTCTCTCCGGGTATAATGCCAGACCGCATCTTTGCCAAGAGGATGAATTTCCAATTGCATTTCTGAAACGACGATTTCAGGAGCCTTTACTGCCTGATCAGTTTCCGGAATTGATTTGGAGGAGAGGATTCGGTAGATTTCATCCCAGCAATTGGCTTTTAAAAACCAGTTGAGGACAAAGGCGCCCCCCTCCACCAACACAGAGTTAATCTGGTGCACCTGATACAACCACGCCAAAAGCGCCTCCGGGCTTTGAAATATATCCGGAGAAGTATTTTGGGCATTCAGGTATATTTTTTTTCCTGGCAATTGAAAGAATGGATGCTGAGAAGGAATCCTACCCTGAGGGTCCAAAACGATTTTGGTGGGATTGTGCCCGGCCACCAGCCTGGTATCTAAACGGGGATTATCTACGAGAATGGTTCCCGCCCCCAGCAAAATACCCGTATTGGCCTGCCTGAGCCTATGGGTAAAAATCTGTGACCTTCTTTCAGATATCAAAATTCTCTGATCAGAATAGCCTATCAACCCATTGGAGGATTCTGCCCACTTAAGGATGACTCTGGCTTTTTGGGTAAGAATCCCCTTGGTAAAAGCCTGAATTATGCGGTCATAGGGTTTAGGATCGGGAGCAAGTATTACTTCTATACCCGAATTAAGTAATTTTTTAATACCTATTCCATTCACCTGAGGGTTAGGGTCACCAGTACCAATCACCACCCGGGAGATTCCGGATCGAATGATAAGATCGGTACAGGGGGGCGTTTTACCGAAATGGTTGCATGGCTCCAGGGTTACATAGAGCGTGGCGCCTTTTAAGTCATGTGGGTCAGCAATTCGAGCAATCGCTTCCGGTTCCGCATGAGGGCAACCGGCAGCGGTGTGATATCCTTCTCCAATAATTTTCCCATGTTTGACCACCACAGCCCCCACCAAAGGATTTGGAGAAGTCCGGTTTCCGCCTAACTCCGCTAACTGAAGCGCCCGTTGAAGAAACCGCTCATCTTCCTGGTCGAATGCGTGTGCCATCCTTGTCAGGGTTTCTTTTCCAGATAACCTAACCTTTGAAACTGCAGGGTGTCCTCCCATATACCGGAATCTTTTTGATTAGCCAGAATCCAGGCTTCCAAGGCTGTGGGCGAAGTCAGGTCTTCAGGGACTTTCGTATCGGAAAGAATTTTAAGTAACAAAGTGTTGGAAGCAGAAAATTCATAACCCAAATACATGTATTTCTTATCTGAGTTCCGTTTCGGGTTGTAAAGCAGAAGCCAGTTCTGGCCACCTATTTTGACCGGATAGCCTTTCAATTTCAGCTTTGAGCTCCTATCCGCTCTTAAGACATGAAAAGCGGTGTTTACAATCATCACCTGCTTTCCAGATTTCTTAAAGATTAATTCATCTTTAATCATTTTTCCATTTTCGATTCTCGAAGATATCCAGGTACCATCCCACTGAATATTATCGATCTCCTGGGGCTCTCCCACCTTAAACGCCGAACTATATGGACAGGCGGTAAGGAAACAGATCAAAGGCAGGAGAAACAAAAGCCTGTATGATTTCATGAGTTTGTGCTTAAAACAAAGTTAACACATTAGAAGGCTGTGGCGGGGGCGTTGGCTTGGTTTTTTTCTTGGGATTCACCTCAGGAACACCGGATTCTAAGGAGAACCGCCTTTGTTTACCCCACTTGTCCATTGCCAGAAGAACAGGTTTCAGACTTTGTCCCCGGGAGGTGATGGTATATTTAACACGATTCGGAATACCCTTAATGACTTCGCGGGAAACAAAATCCATTTTTTCCAATTCCTTTAATTGGAGGCTGAGTGCGCGGCGTGTAATTCCGGGAATTTGATTGAGTAATTCCAAAAAATGGGCTTCTTTAGCTGAAAGTACCCATAAAATTTCTGGTCTCCATTTGTAACCAATAATCTCTGTAGTATAATTTATATCCTGTCGAAGTACTTTTTCCATACTAACAGGTAAAACCTTAACTTCAGGTGATTCAGGCGATTGTATTCCCAGGTCTTCCAGGATTTCTGCATTCATGGGTGCAAATATAATACTGATGCAGATTTATGTGGATAAAATTGTGAATTAACCCACTTCCGCTCCCCCCAAGCGACCGCTTGGGGGGAGCGGAAAGAATAAGAAATTGGTGGAATCCGGCAATCCTGCTAATTTTGCCCTTCGATTTAAAACAACCAATCTGAAATGATGAACTCGATTATTTATTTGGTGCCTGCGATGGGCATCATTGGTTTGCTTGCGATGGCTATTAAAAGCGCATGGGTAAACCGTCAGGAAACAGGTGATGCAAACATGACGGAACTAGCCGGCTACATCGCCAAGGGTGCAATGGCATTCCTGGTTGCCGAATGGAAGATTCTGTCCTATTTTGTGGTAATTGCCGCCGTATTACTCGCCTGGTCCGGTACGCTGGTCCCTAATTCCAGCCCGGTTATTGCCATTTCGTTTGTCCTTGGTGCAGTTCTTTCGGCCCTTGCCGGGTATATCGGAATGAACATCGCCACAAAAGCGAATGTCAGGACAACCCAAGCGGCTCGTACCAGCCTTACTAAAGCTTTGTCTGTATCCTTCACCGGCGGATCCGTTATGGGTCTTGGTGTTGCGGGCCTTGCTGTCCTTGGACTTGGTAGCCTATTTATTGTCTTTTATCAAATGTTCGTTGGGGATGGCGGTGCTGAAAATGAAACAGGCATGATTACCGCGCTTGAGGTACTAGCAGGTTTTTCACTTGGTGCTGAATCTATTGCCTTATTTGCCCGTGTGGGTGGCGGTATTTACACCAAGGCCGCTGATGTTGGCGCAGACCTTGTTGGTAAAGTAGAAGCCGGCATTCCGGAAGATGATGTTCGCAATCCGGCCACCATTGCAGATAATGTTGGGGATAATGTTGGAGATGTGGCAGGTATGGGTGCTGACCTTTTTGGTTCTTATGTAGCAACCATATTGGCTACGATGGTATTGGGACAAGAAATTAAATCCAATGATGATTTTGGTGGTATTGCCCCAATTTTATTGCCCATGATTCTTGCCGGCCTCGGTTTGATCTTCTCCATTATCGGGATGGTATTCGTTAAAGTAAAAGACGACAATGGAGATGTACAAGGTGCATTGAATCTTGGTAACTGGTCCTCAATTATTCTGACAGGTATTGCCTCTTTCTTCCTGGTAGATTATTTATTACCTGAATCCATGGTAATTCGGGATTATGCCTTCACCAAAATGCAGGTATTCTATTCCATTATCCTGGGCTTAGTTGTTGGGGCCTTGATGAGTATTATTACAGAATATTACACGGCTATGGGTAAGCGTCCGGTTATGTCTATTGTTCGTCAGTCCGGAACTGGTCATGCCACAAATATTATCGGAGGTTTGTCCGTAGGGATGGAATCCACAGTCCTCCCTACCCTTGTGTTAGCAGCTGGTATCTATGGTTCTTATGAGCTTGCAGGTCTTTATGGTGTAGCCATTGCAGCGGCAGGAATGATGGCTACTACTGCCATGCAACTTGCCATTGATGCTTTTGGACCGATTGCGGACAACGCAGGTGGTATTGCCGAAATGAGTCAGCTTCCGGAAGAAGTCAGAGGTCGCACGGACAAATTAGATGCTGTTGGAAATACCACAGCAGCTACCGGTAAAGGGTTTGCCATTGCTTCAGCCGCTTTAACATCTTTGGCCCTGTTTGCGGCATTTGTTGGTATTGCTGGTATCGATGCTATCGATATTTACAAAGCCAAAGTACTTGCAGGATTATTTGTCGGTGGGATGATTCCGTTTATTTTCTCTTCTCTTGCCATAGCAGCTGTTGGTCGTGCTGCCATGGATATGGTGAATGAAGTGCGTCGCCAATTCCGTGAAATCCCTGGTATCATGGAGTACAAAGCCAAGCCGGAGTATGAGAAATGTGTAGAAATCTCCACGAAAGCCTCTATCCGTGAAATGATGATGCCTGGCGCTATTGCCCTGATTGTCCCCATCATTGTAGGCTTTGCCTTCGGTCCTGAAGTATTGGGAGGCTTGTTAGCCGGCGTTACCGTATCCGGTGTATTGATGGGTATGTTCCAATCCAATGCCGGTGGTGCATGGGATAACGCGAAAAAATCTTTCGAAAAAGGTGTCGTAATCAACGGAGAAACCTATTATAAAAAATCCGAACCGCACAAAGCATCCGTTACCGGTGATACCGTTGGCGATCCATTCAAAGACACCTCTGGTCCCTCTATGAATATTTTGATCAAACTGATGTCCATTGTATCATTGGTAATTGCACCCCATATTGCTGTGAAAAAAGATGGACATGGTCATGGTGCACCTGTTCCTCCCCAGCCAGCTCACATTGAGCAACCGGTTGAATCTACGGTTTCTCCTGCACCTCCATGTGCTGAAGATGTAGTGGTTTACAAATACTAAAATAACTTTTCCATAAAAAAAGCCACCTTGAGAAAGGTGGCTTTTTTATTTCCGCTCGGGGGGAGCAACCGCTCGGGGGGAGCAACCGCTCGAGGGGAGCAACCGCTCGGGGGGAGCAACCGCTCGGGGGGAGCAACCGCTCGAGGTAAGCAACCGCTCGGGGTAAGCAACCGCTCGGGGGGAGCAACCGCTCGGGGGGAGCAACCGCTCGGGGGGAGCAACCGCTCGGGGGAATCTAAAAGGTAAAAATCTTTGTAACTTTACCTTACGATGAGATATCTAAAGACAACAGCACTTCTATTCTTCATGAGTTTACTCATTGGCTTATCCTGCTCCGCCTCCAGAAATAAAGCGAAAGACGATAATCGTAACACTTCAATCGTACTCCTTCAAGCCTCTAAAGAGGCCTGGACTGCAGGTCATCGTTCTGGTGGCCGCGGGGCTGATTTTAGAATATCCGTCCTTATTCCGCAGCAAATGCAGGTGGAATGGGAGAGCCTGGAAACAGGAAACAGAACCCTAATGATTCGCAAATTTGAAACAACCAAGGACACTTGCACACTATCTGCCTCCTGGTTGTCAAATACCGATGAGAAATATGCGCACGATGGCGTACCTGATTTTCAGTTCGGCCTTCTGCATTATAAACAAGGTGGTATTCGACAATCGCTTGCCATTCCTGCATTTGAAAATATTCAAAGTCCTCCCAGACCTTAACATTTTATGAGATTCATTTTCTGCCTCCTCCTGTTCTTCATGCTTTTGACCCAATCCGCCCAAAGTCAGGAATGGGTTAATAAAATGTCAAGCGGGGGACAAAAAGATTTTTTTGAAATTCAACGCACCTTCGAATCGTATTGGAAAGACAAAAAGATAGAAAAAGGGAAAGGCTACAAAGCCTATAAACGATGGGAATGGTTCTGGAAACCCAGAGTGGATGCTCAAGGAAAATTTCCTTCGCCTGAAGTCCGCTTAAAAGCGTTGGAATATAGCCTGGCCCATCATTTGCCCAATCCTGCTTCACGCCAGGGGTCGCCAACTAACCCTGATGGGCAACTAGGCCTGGGGGTACAATCTGTTGGCTGGACATGCCTGGGTCCCTTTACTTCTCCCGGTGGCTACACCGGGAATGGGCGTTTAAATGTCATTGGGTTTCATCCTACCCTGCCCGGAAATTATTATGTAGGTGCACCTGCCGGCGGATTGTGGCATACAACGGATGATGGAATAACCTGGACGACCACAACGGATCAATTACCCTCCCTTGGGGTAAGTGGACTGGTGGTAGACTGGAGCAACCCTCAGGTAGTCTATCTGGGGAGTGGGGATGGAGATGGCAGCGATACCCACAGTCTTGGCGTATGGAAATCCACGGATGGCGGCCTCACCTGGAATCCAACCGGG
>CANHCC010000112.1 GCA_947459115.1 Bacteroidota bacterium
GCTGCTTGCACCAAGCGGCTGCTTGCACCAAGCGGCTGCTTGCACCAAGCGGCTGCTTGCACCAAGCGGCTGCTTGCACCAAGCGGCTGCTTGCACCAAGCGGAAAAGAATTTTATTCCGATAAGGTGAATTATCTGAATCTTTGATTTTCGTATTTTTCGGAATTAAAGGCATTAACTTTCAGAATTTCAGTGTCTTTTGTAATGTGTATTTGAAATTTTATTACTTTTGTATCGTTTTGCATCTGAAGGTTTGCCATTTGAACCTGCTTCAGCCATGCCTTGGGTTTCAGATTGAGACTATCCCCCGTGAAGTGATACGGATAGATATAGGCAGCGCTCGGAATCAAGTTCGTTCGGAATCGTAGCTGCAAGTATTGTATCATTTTTATTCAACACATTTTGGAAAATTTCCATTCATGGGGGCTAAATGAGCCCCTCGTCCGGGCTTTGGATGAAGCCGGCTATGAGAATCCTACGCCTGTTCAGGCTGCTGTGATTCCTTTTCTTAATTCAACCCGTTCGGATCTGATTGCACTTGCACAGACCGGTACCGGTAAAACTGCAGCTTTTGGTATTCCCCTTCTGGAGAGGCTTCAGCCGGGTTCTAGAAATCCTAAAGCATTAATCCTTTGTCCTACCCGAGAACTCTGTTTGCAGATTACCCGGGAGTTGGAAAAATTCTCCCGCTACATGGACCGGATTAACATTACGCCTGTCTATGGTGGTTCTTCTTATGAAAAGCAGGAAATGGCTTTCCGTAGAGGAACAGACATTATCGTCGCTACGCCCGGGCGTTTGATGGATCATCTGGAAAAAGGTAAAATCAATACGACAGAAATTACCGCTCTGGTATTGGATGAGTCTGATGAAATGCTCAATATGGGCTTCCGGGAGGACATTGAAAAAATATTGAAACACCTACCGGAAGAAAAAGAAGTCTGGTTGTTTTCTGCAACGCTTCCCGATGAAATTCGTCACCTTACCAAGCGCTACATGAAGCAGCCCAAAGAGGTTACCATCGGCCGGGTGAATCAATCTGCCGATAAAGTAAAACATCAGGTATGGATGTGTCGCATGGATGAGAAGCCTCTGTTGTTAGAGAGACTGGTAGATTCCGAGCCAGATTTGTATGCCATTGTGTTTACCCGTACCAGAAAAGATGCTCAGGAATTAGCCGAAAAACTTTTGAAGGATGGTTATACCGCAGATGCTTTACACGGAGAACTAAGTCAGGCTCAAAGAGACCGGGTCATGACACGCTTCAGAAACCGGGATATCCGCATGCTGGTGGCAACCGATGTAGCTGCAAGAGGTATTGATGTGAATGACCTGACGCATGTGGTGCATTATTCCTTGCCGGATGACCCGGAAGTGTATATTCACCGTTCTGGTCGTACCGCTCGCGCCGGAAAAGAGGGAATTTCTCTGGTTCTTGCAGCAAGAAGCAGAACCGATTTGTTGAAGCGTGCTGAAAAAATGGTGGGTAAGGCTTTTGAAATTATGGAGCCACCAACTCAGGAAGATGTATTGCGTCTTCGAATGGAGAATTTCTTCAAAACATTAAAGTCAATGCCGCTTGATGAATCCGTTTGGAGACCCTTATATCCTCAAATTCATCAGTTGATTCAGGATGTTGAGCCCGAAGAAATATTACTGCGTTTTATGCAGTTGCATTTTGGTAAGTGGGTAGGAAAAGAAGCTCAAGCAAGAAATCAGGCTCGCAGCAGAGACAGGGATTTCAGAGAGGGCGGAAGGGATCGCGACAGAGACTTTGGAAGAGACCGCGATAGAGGTCGTTCAGGCGGAAGAGATTTCGAACGGTCTTCCTCCAGGGATAGAGATCGCAGAGGTTCCAGAGATCGTTACGAAGAACCCTCCAGAAGAGCGCCTCGTTCTGAAGACAGGTATGGAAGAAGAGAGAGCAGACCCTCAGCCGACAATAGAAATGACGGTGGGTTTGATACCTTGAAAATCGGATTAAATCTAGGCATTCAAGATGGTCTCGGGAAAAGACAGGTTGCAAAATTAGTAGCTTTAGCAACCGGTTTATCAGAGCGTAATATTACGGATGTAAGAATGCATGGCTCCAGAACGGAGTTTAAAGTGCCTGGCTCCGCCCGTAAAAATATTTATAGCCTTGAAAAGATGGAATATCCCGATAAGAAACTCGAGGTACAATTGCTTTAAGTTGAATGGGGTGTTCTTCTAAAGGAAGAATACAATGATATAAATCGCAAACGAGTCATTAAGATTTGTTTGCGATTTTTTTATACACTTAATCGAAGCGGATAGGATGGGAGACCAATAATATGGCTGTTACAAGCGGTATTTATGGTTGACACCTAACCTGGGTTTACACCAAGCCCAATTAGTCTTAGGTTCCCCCCACAGGTGCGCGTTCCATTCATCCTCAATCGCTATTTTTTATCATATTTTCTTTTTTTTAGAAAAATAAGTCCTGAATCTTTGCCTTATGAAACGAAATCAGCTATTCATCTTTATTGCCATTTTAATCTGCTCATGGTGTTTCACTGAAGTAAGCGCCCAGTCCTTAACTCAAACAATTCGGGGAAAAGTCATTGATAAACAGTCCAAGTCTCCATTACCCGGTGCAACAATTCAATTAATGGGTGTTGAGCCGATTCAAGGGACGCTTGCGGATGAGGAGGGAAATTTTAGACTTTCCCAGGTGCCTGTGGGACGACGCACGCTGAAGGTAAGGTATGTCGGATATAACGAGCAGATAATTTCAGATTTGGTGATTGGTTCCGCTAAAGAAGTCATTGTTACCATAGAGTTGGAAGAAAGTCTTGTTCAGACGGAAGAAGTGGTGGTTACCGCCGATACAGAAAAAGATAAAGCCAACAACGAATTGGCATTTATCAGTGCCAGGACTTTTAATATCGATGAAACCCGGCGTTATGCCGGTAATCGAAACGACCCTGCAAGAATGGCCGCTAATTTTGCCGGTGTAAGTGGTGCTGATGATGCCCGAAATGACATCATTATTCGGGGAAATTCTCCGATCGGATTGTTGTGGCGTTTGGAGGGAATCGCTATTCCTAACCCCAATCATTTTTCCGGATTAGGAACCACCGGAGGTCCGGTTTCTATTTTAAATAATAATTTACTGACTTCCTCAGATTTTTTTACCTCTGCTTTTCCTGCGGAATATGGAAATGCAACTTCCGGAGTTTTTGATTTAAAAATGCGCCCGGGGAATAATGAACAACATGAATTTACAGGGCAGGTTGGGTTTAATGGATTTGAAGCCATGGCCGAAGGTCCGATTAACAAAAACAAAGGATCTTCTTATCTCGCTTCCTATCGGTATTCTACGCTTGAAGTCTTTCAGGCCGTTGGGATTTCATTTGGAACGGCAGCGCTTCCTAAGTATCAGGATTTCTCTTTTAAGTTGAATTTCCCGAATACCAAAGCCGGGAGTTTTTCTGTATTTGGTATTGGTGGCGTTAGTACAGTTGAATTGTTGGATAAAGATCAATCTTCTGAAGATATTTATGGAGGCAATGGTTTGAATATTTATTTTGGATCCCGAATGGGAACAGCAGGCCTGAATCACATATATTTTTTTAATAACAAAACCTATTCGCATTTTACCTTGTCCGTTTCCAGAGAAGATAATTTAAATGATGTGGATTCAACGGATATTTCCATTCCTAAAGCGGATAGGGTAGGGACCCCCTGGTTGAGAGACAGAACGATTAATTACAGATATACAGCCTCCGGTTTTGTGAATCATAAATTTAACGCACGAATATCCTGGAAAACAGGTCTTATTGGCGATGTATTTGATTTAGATATGAGTAGTAAAATTCAGGATCAAAATCAATGGAGAATTCGTCGGGATTTTGAAGGTAATACCGGTATGATGCAGGCCTATTCTCAAATTTTATATCGTTTCAACGAAAAATTATCGGCCACTGCCGGGCTGCATTATCAGCAATTGTTTTTAAATCAATCTGCCGGCCTTGGTCCCCGTGTTGCTTTCTCCTGGAAAATTCATTCTCGTCATCAATTTAATGCAGGTTATGGATTGCATTTTCAAAATCAACCTATGGCTTTATATTTCTTTCAGACCCGATTGCCTGATATGACCCAAATTCAGACAAACAGAAATATTGGTTTGACCAGAAGTCAGCATTGGGTGGCCGGATATGATATTCGTTTAGGAAAAAATATACGGTTTAAATGGGAAAATTATTTTCAGCAATTATCTAAGGTGCCTGTAGAGCAAAGGCTCAGTAGTTTCTCAAGTTTAAATTTAGGGGCAGATTTTGTATTGCCGGATGTAGATAGTCTTGTGAATGCAGGTTCGGGTTATAATTACGGGACTGAATTTACTTTAGAAAAATTCTTTAGTCATCAGTTTTATTTTTTGACTACGCTTTCCATTTATGAATCTAAATATAAAGGGAGTGATCAGGTGGAAAGAAATACCGCGTTTAATAATCGCCATGTGTTTAATGCATTAGGCGGAAAAGAATTTAAAATTGGAAAAAAAGGTAACAGTGTTATTACCACAGATATTAAATGTACCTGGGCAGGCGGAAGAAGATATACGCCCATAGATACGCTGGCATCTCGCTTATATGGTGAAACGAAACGAGATTTTCAGCAGGAATGGGCTTATCAATTTCCGAACTATTTTCGTTTAGATTTTAAAATGGGCTACAGAATTAATCGTCCAAAAACCGCTCAGCATTTCTTTATTGATATTCAAAATATCACCAATCGACGAAATTATTTCTCCCAAAGTTATGATAATACAAGGCAGGAAATTGTGACGACCTATCAATTGGGTTTATTTCCGGTATTTAATTATCGAATTGAATTTTAGGGGTTTATAATCCATCCCAGGGTCTCCAATCCGAAATGGAATGCTGATAGGCATTCTTAAATTCAAAATGCCACCATTCACCGGCATTGACTTTGAAGCCTCGATGTGTCATTACCCGGATTAATACATTTCGGTTTTGTCGGGATACTTCGCTGCCGCCCAGATATACCGGCGTTGCTTTTAATCCAAATGCATCAAAATCTGTAGGCATCTCCAGTGGCACTCCTTCTAAATTTGTAAGGGTTACATCTACTGCACTTCCCCGATTGTGCACGGAACCTCGCCTTGGATCTGCTACATATCTTTTATTGGGACTGTTCTCATAAAGATATTGCGTGACAGAATAAGGACGGTATGCATCCCAAATCAGCAGGCGTAATCCGTAATTTCTCAAATCTCCATCCACCATTCTTAGCGCTCTGGCAGTTTCTTTTTCTAACCATACACCCGGATCTTGTGGATAGAGTTTTTCCTGTAAGAAATTATCCTCCGATGCATATCTTAATTCACTTAATAGCTTAGGATAAATAAAGACTGAATCAGCCTGAATCAGATGGGAAGGTTTCTGTTTATTAGGGGCTAAATATACCTGACCATAATTGATCTCCTGAAAAAAATAAAACAGAAGAAAAATCAATAAGGCCTTCATCAGCCGCATTCCCGATTAATCCAATTTTAATACGGCCATAAAGGCAGATTGAGGTACTTCTACATTGCCCACCTGTCGCATGCGTTTCTTTCCTTTTTTCTGTTTTTCAAGGAGTTTTCTTTTTCGGCTGATATCACCACCGTAACATTTGGCGGTTACATCTTTTCTTAGGGCTTTTACAGTTTCTCTGGCGATAATCTTTGCGCCAATACCGGCTTGAATGGCGATGTCAAATTGCTGACGGGGAATTAATTCTTTTAATTTAACACACAATTTCCTTCCCCATTCTTCGGCTTTCTCCCGATGAATAATTGCACTTAGCGCATCTACCGGGTCTCCATTTAATAAAATATCCATTTTTACTAAATTGGATTCTCTAAAGCCTATGATTTCATAATCAAAAGAGGCGTAGCCTTTGGAGACAGTTTTGAGTTTATCAAAGAAATCAAATACGACTTCTGCCAGTGGCATTTCAAATATCATTTCAACCCGATCCGGGGTGAGATAATTTTGATTTTTAAAAATCCCTCGCTTATCCATACACAACTTGATGATGTTGCCTATGTAATCTGCTTTTGTAATAATTTGAGCTTTAATAAAGGGCTCCTCCAGATAGGCCGTTTTAGTCGGATCCGGTAGGTCAGAAGGATTATTTACTTCAATCACCTCTTCACTGGTCATGGTTGCAATGAATTGAACATTGGGTACCGTCGTAATGACGGTCATGTTGAATTCTCGTTCCAGTCTCTCCTGAATAATCTCCATGTGGAGCATACCCAGAAATCCTGTACGGAACCCAAATCCAAGTGCTAATGAAGTTTCCGGCTCAAAGACAAGAGAAGCGTCATTAAGTTTGAGTTTCTCAAGAGAATAGCGCAGGTCTTCAAAGTCTTCTGTATCTACCGGATAAATCCCGGCAAAGACCATAGGCTTCACTTCCTTGAACCCTTGTACCGCCACTTTTGATGGATTATCAAAGGAAGTGATGGTGTCCCCCACTTTTATCTCTCTGACCTCTTTAATTCCCGAAATGATATAACCCACATCTCCGGTTTGAATAACCTCTCTGGGTTCTTTTTCCAACCTCAAAATGCCAATTTCATCTGCATAATAATGGGCATTAGTGGACATAAACCGGACATGTTCTTTGGAATGCATTGCCCCGTCAAAGACGCGGAAATAGGCGATGGTGCCTCTGAATGGATTAAAGACAGAGTCAAATATGAGGGCCTTTAAAGGGCCATCCGGGTTACCCTGAGGTGCCGGGATAACTTCCACGATTCTTCTAAGGATTTCTTCGATGCCGATTCCTTCCTTGGCGGAGGCTAAAATGATTTCCTCTTTTTCACATCCGGTCAGCTGCATCACTTCATCCGTCATTTCCTCAATCATGGCACCGGGCAAATCGATTTTATTCAAGACCGGGATGATTTTGAGTTCGTGCTCCATTGCCAAATACAAATTGGAAATGGTTTGAGCTTCGATTCCCTGGGCTGCATCTACCACCAGAAGAGCGCCTTCACAGGAGGCAATGGCTCTACTGACCTCATAAGAAAAATCCACATGACCCGGGGTGTCAATGAGGTTCAAGACAAACTCTTGCTCGTCCATTCGAAAATTCATTTGAATGGCATGCGACTTTATGGTAATACCTTTTTCCCGTTCCAGATCCATATCGTCCAGAACCTGAGCTTGCATATCTCGTTTGGAAATGGTTTGCGTGAATTCCAATAAACGGTCTGCCAGAGTAGATTTGCCGTGGTCAATGTGGGCAATGATGCAAAAGTTACGGATGTGTTTCATTTTCCCTGCAAATTTACTTCTAAACCCTAAACAGGCGACGGGAGTTTACCGTTAAATTCTATAAATTTGAGGAAATCTTTTGTTAAAAAATTATGAAAAAACTTAGTCTTTCTTTATTCATCATCGTTTTAATGGTCTCCAGCCTTAGGGCTGGAAATGAAGAGAATCCAAATCATCGGGGGTATTTTTACGGGCTTGGCGCCTGGCAGAGAATGAATTTCTCAGAGGTTAATACCGCCTTGGGTGGAGAGGGGTTCAAGCCTTTATTTGAGAACCGTGCGTATTTCGGAATAGGGTGGGATGGACTCGACAAACGCTATTTTTCTTCCTTTGATTTTGGTTTTTCTCCGAATCAAAGACTCAGAGATAGCTCCGGCGTTAGATTCATGAACTCCAGTTTAGCATTCTTTAGATTCCGCAGTGGGTGGGCAGTTATTCAAAAAGAGGCCTGGGATTTGATTCCCTACATTGGGGTTAATTTTGATGTGTTAACCATTTCTCAGGGGTTGTATCAAGACTCCGTAACTCAATGGTTTCGTAATCCTGTGCCAATGAATCAAACGACCGCTGTGCGCGGAAGCATTGAGCCGGGTATTCAGTTTTCCTGGATGCCGGGCTTGAAGAAGAAAGATTCTGATGTGGTGGATCGTTCTTTGAGAATAACGCTCCGTGCAGGTTATGCTATTGGGGCAGGTAGTACATACTGGTATTCCAACCGCCGTCGTTTGTCAGGCCCCGATTTTACCGGAGGGCCATTTGTGACCCTGACAGTAGGAGGATTGTTGCGAGATAATTAATTTGTAGAATAAGTTGGTTAAACTTTGGGTAAGCAGCTTACCAAAGGATACTACTCATCCAAATCTTCCCGCTTCAATCCAAATTTCTCGATCTTGTTATACAAATGACTTCTCTGGATGTCAATTTCCTCCGAGGTCTTGGTTATGTTCCAATTGTTTTTCCTCAATTTCCGCTCGATAAATTCTTTTTCGGCATAGTCTTTAAAGTCCTGGAATTTCTCAAACATATCATACATACCGGAATCTGTTCTTTTAAATTTTCTCGGAACAGCAAAAGTCAATATGTCACTCTCTGTGATTTGTTTGTCACAGAGAATAACCAACCTTTCGATGACATTCCTTAATTCCCGGATATTTCCATCCCATTCCAGTCGAATTAGTTCGTCCAGAGCCTTGCGCGTAAGTTCCATTTTAGGCTTGCTGTACTCCTCACAAATTTCCCGAATAAACTGCTCTGCTAAAATTGGGATGTCTTCTTTTCTTTCCTTCAGGGAAGGGACATGAATCAGAATAACACTCAGACGGTGGTATAAATCCTCTCGAAAAGTCCCCTTCTGAATTTCTGATAATAAATCTTTATTGGTAGCCGCAATGATTCTTACATCCACTGAGATGTCTTTATCTCCACCTACGCGTGTGAGTTTATGTTCCTGAAGGACTCTTAATACTTTTGCCTGGGCAGAAGGACTCATGTCTCCAATCTCATCGAGGAATAAAGTACCTCCATTGGCTTGCTCAAATTTTCCTGCATGCTGACGAATGGCGGTTGTGAATGCGCCTTTTTCATGTCCAAATAATTCGCTCTCGATAAGTTCTGCCGGAATAGCGGCACAGTTAACTTCAATCAAGGGCCCATTGGCCCGATGACTTTTTTCGTGCAGCCACCGTGCCACCAATTCTTTACCGGTGCCATTTTCACCGGTA
>CANHCC010000113.1 GCA_947459115.1 Bacteroidota bacterium
GGAACCGGAGGGGGAGTAAAAAACTCAATTCTGGCATCCTGGATGTGCTTTGTTTTTTCCTCTAAAAGGCGAATGATTTCTTTGTCGCTTAATTTTCGATCTTCCCAACTTTTCAAACTAATCAGATTCATTCCGTAAATAGAGCCTGTCCCTTCTGAGAGAATACTATATCCAGCGAGATTAGACACCGATGCAACCTCATCGAGTCCAGAAGCAACCGCTTGAATGGCATCTGAAGCACGCTCTGTTCTTTCCAATGTTGCCCCATTGGGCGCAGTCACATTGGCATAAATGGTTCCCTGATCTTCTTCCGGAATAAATCCGGTTGGAACCAAGCGCCCTAAAATCCCGGTAAAAAACAGAAACAAAATTATTGCACCGAAGGTTACACTGCGCCGATTGACAATGCGTTCCAACCATCCGCCATAAATATCCGAAATACGATTATACCGCGAATTAAATCTGTCAAAAAAACGATTTAATAAATTGTTTTTTTTATCCCCGGAATGCGTTTGGTGTTGTTTCAATAGTATCGCACATAATGCAGGTGTAAGCGTAAGTGCCGTAACGCCCGACAATACAATGGCAATTGCCATGGTTAAAGAAAATTGGCGATAGAATATCCCGGAAGGACCTTCCAAAAAAGCAACAGGAATAAATACAGCAGACATCACCAGTGTAATGGAGATGATGGCACTCGTCATTTCTCGCATTGCCTGCTCGGTTGCCCGTCTTGGACCTATGCCTCCTTTTTCTAATTTGGCATGAACGGCTTCTACCACGACAATGGCATTATCCACAACAATTCCGATGGCCAGAACCAAGGCAAAAAGGGTAATTAAATTAAGGGAAAATCCCAGCCATTGCATCCCCAAAAATGTTCCAATTAATGATACGGGGACCGCAAGAATTGGAATTAAAGTGGATCGAAAATCCTGAAGAAAAATAAACACCACCAGCGCTACTAAAATGAATGCCTCTATCAGGGTTTTAATCACTTCATTTATGGAGGCATCCAGAAAGGTGGAGACATCATAACTAATCGTGTAATCCATTCCGGGGGGAAAGGAACTCTCCTTAATTTCCTTCATCCTTTCTTTAATAGCTGCGATAACGGTTTGAGCATTACTGCCTGGTCTTTGTTTTAATAAAATAGCAGCGGAAGGCATGCCATTTTCTTTAGACAATACATTGTAATTCTGAGAATCAAATTCAATTTGAGCAATATCTTTTAACCTAATGATTTCGCCTTCTGAACGACTCTTGACGACGAGATTTTCATAAGCCTGCTCAGTCGTCAGTTTACCTGTGTAGCGCAATATATATTGAAGGGATTGTCCTTCCTTTCCAGAGCTTTCTCCAATTTTACCAGGTGCCGCTTCGACATTTTGTTGCTTTAGCATCTGAATAACTTCAATAGGCGATATGTTATACATCTTCAGCTTTTCCGGATTCAACCAAATTCGCATCGAATACTCTCTTGAACCAAGAATTTCGGCAAAGCCTACACCATCAATTCGTTTAAGTTCCTTAATAACATTTATATCTGCAAAATTGAATAAGAACTTTTCGTTTAAGGTCGTATCTGAACTCAAGATATTCAGATACATCAACATACTGTTTTGTACTTTTTCAACCTGTACGCCCGCCTTGATAACTTCTTCGGGAAGTTCATCCAAAATCATTGAAACGCGATTTTGGACATTGACTGCCGCAATATCCGGATTGGTTCCTGCTTTAAAGATAATTTGAATCACACTTACCCCATCATTACCGGAAACAGAAGTCATATAGGCCATACCCGGAACGCCGTTAATAGCCCTTTCAAGACTTGTCACAACTGCTTTCACGGTGGTTTCCGCATTAGCACCAGTATATTTTGTCGTTACATTCACCTCCGTTGGTGCGATATCCGGGAATTGCGTTACCGGCAACTGAAACAAGGATATTAAGCCCAGTAAAGTGATGAATATAGAGATAACAATCGATAGGACTGGCCTGTGAATAAATTTTGAGGTCATGATAAATGGATGGGTTTAGAATGAATCGTTTACCGCTTTAGCATTTGTCAAAACAGGAATAATTTTATCCCCATTTTTTACATTTTGAGTTCCCTCAAACAGAATTACACTTTCAGGTTCAATCCCTTTTTCGACTATAAAGAAATGAGGGATTCTAAATTTGGATACGATTGATTTTTGCTCGAGTGTACTATCCGAATTAAGCATGAAAACATATAATAAATCTTGTATTTCAAAGGTGGATTTTTGAGGTATAAGGATTGCATTTTTTAAATGTCGTTTCAAAGTAATTTTCCCATTAGACCCATGCTTTAATATTTTCTCCGGATTAGGGAATTTGGCCCGTATGGCAATATTACCGGTTGATTGATCAAACTCACTTTCGACGGCTTCAACAATTCCCGGATATGGATAAGGCTTGTTATTGACAAGTGTCAGTCCGACCTGCCCAATCTCTTTTACATCACTATACCCTTCTAAATTCATATACTCCAGATAATCGGACTCAGATAAGTGGAAATACGCGAAGACCTCACTGACATCCGAAATCGTGGTGAGGACTTCCCCTTCCTGAAGATAGCTACCTGCCTTTCTTGGTATTCTATTGATCATCCCATCAAAAGGGGCCCGAATCTCTGTATAGGTTAAATATAATGCTGCCTGAGCTTCTCCGGTTTGGGCTTCCTCTACCTTGGCGCGCATCGCTTCTATTTTGGCATTCGCCAAGTCCAATTCCGGCTTGGCAATAATATTTTTATCAAATAATCTTTTGACATTCTCTTGTTCAATTTCAGCTAACTTTAATTCTGCCAATGCACTTTTATAAGCAGCCTTGGCGCGTTGTAATTCCTGCTTGTACGATTCAGCCCCTATGCTAAACAATATCTGTCCCTTTCTGACTATCTGCCCCTCATCCACATGAATCTTATCCAAAAAGCCCCGAATATGCGTACTCAATTCTACATTACGAATGGCCATAATTTCTGCCACATAATCGGATTGATAAACCGTATCCGTTACAATCGGTTTTGTAACTTTAAAGGTGTTAAGTTGAACCGGCTGGCTTTCTTCAGTGCAGGAGGTGCATAAAAACATCAAACACACCGCCCCAAGGCAGACCCCAATAAATCGAATCATGAATTGCTGTTAAAATAAATTTTGTTAGTATTTGTGACGATTCTTTCTGTCTTTTTATTTCGGACAGACGCTTACCTACATTTTTTACAAATGCATGTAATGGAAAGGAATCCTGCATCTCATTGGGATATACAAATATCAGAGACGGATGAAATTCCTAAAAAAATATAGAATTAAACTTTGGGCGGAGGTGTATGGTTTTCCCGATGTGTATCAATAAGGCGGGTATTACTCCATATTAGATAAGAGGTTCGACTAAAAATGCAATGTAGTTCCTGAATCCATTCCGTATTATCCTCAAACGAATCCACTTCTTTTTCAGATTTATTTGAGTAAGGCTGATCTTCCGGTGTATTGCTTTGCGTACTTTCAATATCCATATGTGCCGGATATTGATCTGAGAATAAAACAAGTGGAGTATTTTCAATTTTGCATGCATGATAACTCTGCACTTTCTCAAACATCAGGAAGCTCCCGATTATTATGAACATGCCAATCAGGCTATAGTTCAATAAAGTTTGCATTGAAACGAAAGATTAATAATTGTGCGTCTAAAACATCATGAATCGTAATTCAGTTCTAAAAGGTTACAAACTCTAAGAAGATTAATCCCAAAATGTCCAATTTACGCCGAAGGAAAAGACCCTTCCCCAGGCAGGATAATAAGGCGTCGTATAATATTGAGGAAATATAAGTCCTTGGTTGACATGCAACATCTTCAAAAATAGAGTGGCCTGACTCACCCTTGCGGAGATGAATACATCGGTACGAAAATAATTTGGTACCAGGTAAGGAAAAAAATAGGAGTTCATACCAGGCGTAGTTATTGTCTGTCCTCCGGGATAGAATAATCCACTGCCCGGATCATAGCTCAAGCCATTGTAATTGGAGAAGCCATAAAAATCAAAACCAAATCTGAACAACCCTGCATGACGGAATAACTCATTTTCATAATACATAGAGGCACGACCATACAATTCAGGTATATCCCGGTAATAATTTAAGGAAGTACCACTAAGACTTGCCACCCGTTGGGGTTGATATACGACTTCAGGTTCCAAATACAATCTTCCAAGCCTTACCCTAAAGCCTAACTCCAGTCCTCCTCTTTCCCAATAGCGATCCACGGAACTTAACGGAGACAAATTGGGCTGGTACCCATAAAAATTTTGAACCCGGGAATAGAAAACTTGAAGTCTAAAGTAATTTCCTTTCAATTGGACTTTCTTCTTTACCTTATCCATCTGTCGAAAATCTATCCCAAATTTTGATAGAAGAACCCTTTGATTTTCGGTATATAGGGAAGGTGTAAAAGTGTTACCGTAATAGAAGGCTTCCATCATAATGGGATGAACCTCGCCCGTGGAAAAGTGTCCCAAAAGTCGAATCGGTCGCCAGTAGGCCGAGGGCATACCCGGTATCGTATCTTTTTGGGCTTCAATCGGTCGCTTTAGGCCTGGCAGGGGTGCACAAGCAACCACCTCCCCCCACAACGCATTGGGATAAAAAGTTATTGAGCGGTGTAAAGCTCTCCAACGAATGAAACCTTGCGCCTCGCTATAGATAAACTGCCCGGTATAATATGTATCCCATTTGTTAAACTGAGGAGAACCGGAAGCTATCGTTCTCATTTTTGTTTCTGTAAAGGCGGTAGAAATTTCATGGTAAACATTTCGTACTTTAAGGGTAATCCCTGATTTCAGATAAAACAAATCCGTGTGCCAAGCTTCATTCATCTGAAGAGAATCTTTAATCAAACGAGGATAGACACTGTTACCGGGTTGAAAAGCCTGGTCCTCAAATTGCCGAAAACGCGCGGTTCTCTCCCCCTCCATAAATAGCCCTACCTTCCAATTCCTTTGGGAAGAATCCTGGTAAAATTTATACACCTGATGAAAATATAAGCTTTTACCGGTTCTCAAAAAACGCGTTCTAAAAAGTTCCGTATTGGTATTTAAAGGATTAATTTCCAGGTCTCCTGCTTTATCGATGCCTATGCCACCATTAATACCATCTGCAAGTTGCTGAAATATACCGGCCAGATTAAGGTAGTACCGACTGTTCCGACTGCGAATCGTATGGGTGGTATAGATGTTGTAATGATCGGTTCCGGAATTGAAAAAAGCCCCATCTGACAATCGCCTTTTATAATTCACCAAGGCATTCCACCAGGGTGTCACATTTTGCGTGATGCTCACCTCCAAAAGCTGAAGTTTCTTACTGGCTTGAGCAAAATTGACATTTACAAAGGGCGTTCGCGTATCGGCATACCGAAGCTGAGAAAAATCAAATAAAAAATAGGGATCCGTCTGACCGGACCAGTCATCGCCTTTCGCAACCGGATCAAACAAGGGATCTGTGAGTCCATACCGGGTTCTTCTAACGGGCTTACCCAAATTCCCCAAAGACTGAACGAATCCTTGCAAAGTATCTGCCTCATCCCAAAATCTAATTTTATCCAACCCTACCTTAAAACTATCCGATGCCTGAATCCCTTGAAATCGTAGAGAGGCAGGTTGAAAAAACAGGGCTTGTCGTTGAATATCTTTCAGATTCCTTGAGCTATCCGCCAGCGTTGAATCCGGCTGAAAAGCATTCCGATTATTGGCCTGCATGGGATTGGCACCAGGTTGATTAAACTGAGCCCACAGCCCTGATACTGAGCTAACCGCAAGAAGGAAAATCCATAGGAAAATTTTCTCCCGTCCTAAAGTCAGATCAAACAGCAAGTTCACGAATCAGACGGGAGAGAATTCTGGTCAGATAAGGTTCTGTGGATTGAGCTGTCTCAATGATTTCTGCGATGCTCACCGGCTTTAAATTATCCGGGTCGCATTCATCCGTTACGACAGAAATCGCAAAAGTATCAAGGCCCATTTGATTGGCGACGATAACCTCCGGCACCGTAGACATCCCGACGACATCCGCACCAATCATTCTTAGAAAACGATATTCAGCTCTGGTTTCTAATTGTGGACCACTCACGGCAACATAGACCCCTTTATGAAGTGAAATATTCTCCTCCTTTGCAACCGCTTCAGCCCGTGCAATTAAAACAGGACTATAGGGTCTGCTCATGTCCGGAAATCTTGGGCCATAGTCATCTTCGTGAAGGCCGATGAGGGGGTTATCTCCCTGAAGACTTATATGGTCATCCAAAATCATCAAATCCCCTTTCCGAATTTGAGGATTCATAGAGCCGGCTGCATTTGATAAGAAAAGTGTATGAATTCCAAGCATTTTTAGGACCCTGATAGGGAAAGTAATCTGGCGCATGGAATAGCCCTCGTAATAATGAAAACGCCCCTGCATAGCGACTACGCGTTTTCCCCCCAGGGTACCCAATATTAATTTTCCAAAATGACTTTCGACTGTAGAAATTGGGAAATGGGGAATAAAATTGTAGGCAATTTCCTTCTCAATCTCTATTTCCTTTACCAATCCCCCTAATCCGGTTCCAAGCACAATGCCTATTTCAGGCGTTTCCGGATATAATTTCCGAATGAAGGCCATTGCCTCCTCAAGTTGTTGTTTCTCTGTCATGGTTTATTTTGTTTACCAGCTTATGTAATTCTTCTGTTACCAGATGTTTTCCCTCCAACCAAACCAAATCCATCGTTATGTAAGCACAGGGATATGGTGTCAAAACGGCCGGTAAATTTACTGAATTCAATCGGCAGTAGTCCTTTTCCGTTGTTAGAATAATTAGTTCAGGAGATTCCGGAACCTGAGTTCTGAATTCGAGCGTAATTAATTTTAAATCCTCAGGGGTATAAACATGATGATCGGGGAAACTAAAACTCTTTCGAATATCTACTCCCATTTCCCTTAGTTGGTCAAAAAATTGCTCGTTATTCCCTAATCCGGAAAAAACAATTACCGGATGTTTGAGCAATACCTCTGATGGCAATGCAGGCCTTACCTCGGGTCTAAAAAAAATAACTTCAGCAAATTGGGCCTTACTTACGGCAATTTGGGGATGCTTTAATCGCTTAATCAAGGCCTGTCTATCTGCCTGTTCCGGGATTTTATTCAAAACGACAATCCCCGCTCGACTCAGGCTGGATAAGGGCTCCCTCAAATTACCGGCGGGCAATACCAAATCCCGATCCGGCATTTGTGTGGCATCAATCATCACAATATCCAGGTCTCTGCCAATTTTTTGGTGCTGAAAAGCATCATCCAGAACAATTATTGAGACAGCGGTTTCTCGAATCAATCGGGTGGCCCCCCCTACCCGATCTTCACACACAGCTACCGGTATTCCTGTAAATCGGTTAAAAATTAATACTGCTTCATCTCCGAACAGTCGCGCGGCATCGGCATGCTCGGTAACGCGTCTAAATCCTTCCGTGGAGCGGCCATATCCTCTGCTCAAATAGGCGACAGAAATGCCCTGTTGAATCAAATAATCCAAAATAAAACAAGCCATTGGCGTTTTTCCGGTTCCTCCGGTTGAAAGGTTTCCAATGGAAATAATAGGGGTTGATAATTTATATACCTTAAACCATCCTTGACGATATAAAAAGTTTCGGACATATACCCCCACCAAAAAAATTAAAGAAACTGGGAATAAGAACAACCTAAGAATCCGCATATCAATTACGATCAAATAATAACCTCTCCCCACGAACGGATTCGTTATGTTTGCCATCGGCCCACACCATATTTCCGTTTACCCAGGTTTTTAAAATCCGGGATTTAAAAATCTGACCTTCAAAAGGCGACCAGCCACATTTGTATAAAATATTATTTTTTGAAACTTCCCAGGGATTATTCAATTGGACTAAAGTCAAATCAGCAAAACAACCTTCTCTGATGAAGCCTCTATCCCGAATACCATAACATAATGCCGGTGCATGAGCGGTTTTCTGAACCACTGCTTCCAGGCTAAAAATGCCCTGATGTACCAATTCCAGGTAAGCAGGTAAAGCATGTTGAACAAGCGGACCGCCGGAGGGAGCTTCCCAATAGGGCTTTTCCTTTTCTGCCACTGTATGTGGGGCATGATCTGTTGCCAGGATATCAATCCGGTTCTCCATCACCGCCTTTCTGAGGGCATCACGGTCGGATTCAGATTTAATTGAAGGATTCCATTTAATGTAATTCCCTTTCTTTTCGTAATCCAAATCAGTGAACCACAAATGGTGCAAACAGGCTTCTGCAGTTATGCGTTTGGTTCTTAAATCTCCCCCGGCTTCAAACAGCGCTAATTCTTTCTGGGTGCTAATGTGGAGGATGTGCAACCTGGCATTGGTTCTTTGGGCCAAATCCACAGCAAAAGCAGAAGAACGGTAACAAGCCTCAGCACTTCTTGCTTGTGCATGAATCCGAGCATCTGCATCCGGGTATAAGGCTTTCAATCGTTCCATGTCAGCCCTGACAGTGGGTTCGTGCTCACAATGGGTGGTTATCAAAACAGGAGAAACCCGAAAGACCTCCTCCAAATAATCCGGATTATCCACAAGTAGATTACCCGTGGAGGAGCCCATGAAAATTTTCAAGCCACAAATAGTTTCAGGATTAATAGATTTTATAGCCTCCAAATTATCCGGACTGGTGCCGAGGTAAAAAGAAAAATTCACCGCAGACACTGCTCTTGCTTTGGCATATTTTTCTTCCAAAAGCTCATGTGATAATGTTGGCGGGACCGTGTTGGGCATTTCCATGTATGAGGTTATGCCCCCTGCTGCTGCTGCCCTGGATTCGCTGTGAATATCCGCTTTGTGGGTTAATCCGGGTTCTCTGAAATGAACCTGATCATCTA
>CANHCC010000114.1 GCA_947459115.1 Bacteroidota bacterium
CTTAATACTTTTGCCTGGGCCGAAGGACTCATGTCTCCAATCTCATCGAGGAATAAAGTACCTCCATTGGCTTGCTCAAATTTTCCTGCATGTTGACGAATGGCGGTTGTGAATGCGCCTTTTTCATGTCCAAATAATTCGCTCTCGATAAGATCTGCCGGAATAGCGGCACAGTTAACTTCAATCAAGGGCCCATTGGCCCGATGACTTTTTTCGTGCAGCCACCGTGCCACCAATTCTTTTCCGGTGCCATTTTCACCGGTAATTAATACCCTTGCTTCTGTTGGTGCCACTCTTTCTATTGTATCCAGAATGGAACGAATGGCGGGAGATTTTCCGGAGATTTCCCGGGTTTTACTAATCTTGCGCTTCAGACTTTTAGTTTCCTGTACCAGGTCTGTTTTTTCCAAAGCATTGCGCAGAGAAACCAACAATCGATTTAAATCGGGTGGCTTTTGTATGAAATCATAAGCGCCTAGTTTGGTCGCTTCAACCGCTGTGTCTATATTCCCATGTCCGGAGATCATGAGTATCGGGAGTTCCGGTTTGATTAAAAGGGATTTTTCCAGGACTTCCAGACCATCCATTTTAGGCATTTTGACATCACACAGGACCAAATCAAACTTGCCTTCGGTAATTTTCTTTAGTCCTTCTGCCCCGTCAGAGGCTTCTTCCACCTCATAATGTTCATATTCCAATATTTCTCTGAGGGTGTTGCGGATGGACTTTTCATCGTCCACAATCAATACTTTAGCCATAGTGAGTGTTTACAAAAGTGAACAAAGCTAAAGAATTTTGACCCGGATTTATTTATCTTATCCACATTTGTGGTGGATAGCTTGGTTGAGCCCTTCTCAGATTCAAAATCAGGCCTTCAACCTCATGAAAATACGGCCTGTATTGGGTTAGGAAAATTTTCCTTTTATAATCCCACCGTATCCCTGAGACTTAAGTTTTTCCAATAATTTCTCCGCACTATGACGATTTTTACAGCCGGCCAACAGAATGCGGATGACCTTATCTTCGGATACCAACAGACGAATGTCGCTGTATCCAAGTTTTTCAAGGGTATAAACAAAACGAATGGCATTGGCAGTTTGATTAAACGCTGCAATTTGAACGGCGAATCCCTGAAGCACCGCAGCCTCCCCATTCACTTGATATACGCCGGCCTGATTAAATTTTGAGGTAAGAAGATTGTCCGGTTCGGGAATAGCATTTTCATCATCCACTACATCTGTTTGCTGGCCTTCCAAAACTTCGATTTCTACTTTGCCCGTGCCTGCCCGGACAATATCTAATTCTTCAGCTGCTTTTCGGGATAAATCAATGATTCTACCCTTCACATAAGGACCTCTGTCATTTATCGTCACGATGACGGATTTTTGGTTTCCCCAATTGGTTACTTTGACTTTGGAACCGAAGGCTAATGTTCTATGGGCGGCCGTTAATGCTGAGCGATTATATCTTTCTCCACTAGCCGTCTGTCTGCCCTGGAAATGATCCGCATAAAAGGATGCTATTCCTTTTTGCATAAATACCTGTTGCGCTTGAATCGTGGCGGGGAAGACTAATAATCCGCCTATCCAAAGTAATAGTTTCAGTATTCGCATTCACTAAACTAAGCAATAAACTTGAGGCATGTTTGCCCCGTAGGTGTGGAAAATTTTTTAAGTTTCGATTTTATATCATTCAGTAACTTTTTTTATTGGACAGTTATGTGGATAACACAAGACAAGGAATTTCTCAAGGGCATAAATCAATAGGTAAATGCCTGAGAGATTGTGTTCGTTAACAAAAATGCAATTTTAGGATTAGGCGATAGCGCTCTTGCCAAGAAAAGAATGACCTGATGAATACCAGATGGCATTATTCCATGCCAATATGTACCACAGGATCTCCGGCATTCAGAACGCTTTGAAAGTTGACGCCTATGGCAAAGCCTTCCACCCGGGAATGCACAGGTATTTCATCTTGTCCATAAGGGTCCGTCACAACTCCAAGCACTTGGTTTTTTTGAACAAAACTGCCTGCCTCCGTAAAATTTCTATAAATGCCTCCTGTTTTTGCCCGAATCCAGGTGGACTGTTTGAGTAATTTGGAGGGATGCCCTTTTATGGTATCATCTATCATGTTCAAATGTTGCATGACGCGATAAGTTCCCTGAATCCCCTCAATAATTGCAGTTTCATCCAGTCTTTGGGCTTCCCCACCTTCATATACAATAATTGGCTTTCCCTTTTTGGCGGCTTCTTTACGGATAGACTTATCCCGAAATTCGGCATTCAGGATAAAGGGCGCGGAAAAGGCATGAGCCAATTCCAGATTTGTTGCATTATCTGTTTTACATCTCACCTGTGGGAAATTGGTCCGATTGACAGCCCCGGTATGATAGTCTATTCCAAGATCAATTTGAGGAATGATTTCGTGCATCACAAACCACGCCACTCGACTGGCAAGAGAACCATTCTGATTTCCGGGGAAACAGCGGTTTAAATCCTTTCCATCCGGCAGGTCTCTCGAGGTCTGCAAAAAGCCATAAACATTCACAATCGGGATGGCAATCACGGTTCCTCTCTTCAGTTTGATGGCTTCATCAAAAATCATTCGTCTAATGGTTTCGATACCATTAATCTCATCTCCGTGCAGACCTGCCATCAGCAGTAACACCGGACCGTCTTCCTTTCCCCGAATCACATGGACAGGCAAATCAATGTAGGTATGTGTCGGCAATCTGGCGATGTGAAAATTGATCAGACGATTTTCACCCCGGATTATGCTTTGGTTGTTTAGACGGATAATTTCAGGCATGGCTTAAGCCCCGATTTTATCTTTGTTCCCCTTCTTTTTACCTGCGTTCTGCTCAACAAACTCAATAATTTTTCCTGCAATATCTTCTCCGGTTGCACGCTCAATCCCTTCGAGCCCGGGGGAGGAATTTACCTCCATAATCAGAGGCCCTCTGCTGGACTGAAGCATATCTACCCCGGCAATACTTAAACCCAATACCTTTGCTGCTTTCAGCGCCGTGTACCGTTCTTTCATTGTAAGGTTGATGAGGCTGGAGGTCCCGCCTCGATGCAGGTTACTTCTGAACTCTCCTTCTTTGGCCTGACGCTTCATCGCGCCCACAATTCTGCCATTGACCACAAAGGCGCGGATATCTGCCCCTTTGGCTTCTTTAATGAATTCCTGAATTAAGATGTCTGCATCCAATCCGTGAAAGGCTTCTATCACCGACTGAGCGGCTTTGGTTGTTTCGGCCAAAACCACGCCAATGCCCTGAGTCCCTTCCAGTAGCTTGATGACCAGAGGCGCGCCACCAACCATATTAATTAAATCATCAACATCATTGATATGATTGGCGAATCCTGTGATGGGCATGCCCAATCCCGCCTTCGCCAATAATTGCATGGAGCGAAGTTTGTCCCGCGACCGGGTAATCGCCTGACTTGGGTTGGCAGAGAAGACATTCATCATCTCAAATTGTCGGACAATTGCTGTTCCATAAAAGGTAACAGATGCCCCAATTCTTGGGATGACCGCATCTACTTTTTCAATTTCTTTGCCCTTGTAGTGGATAGAGGGTTGTCCTTGTTTGAGCGCCATATAGCATTTCGTATGATCCAATACGATGGCTTCATGACCTCTTTCTTCTGCAGCTTCTACAATTCTTCGGGTAGAGTACAATTTAATATCGCGGGATAATATGGCGATTTTCATGGTTGTATTTTCTTTTGATGTTTTTTGAAATAAAGATTGGAGCGGGCCACATCTACGAGAAAGCGGGTTCTAATGGCTTTTCTGCCCAAGAGAACAGGGAATTCCATGTTTGACCGGTCACTCAGGGTAAAGTCGGCTCGAATAATATAATTGTGTATGCGAACCCGGGTGGTAACTACATATCTCGGTTCTTCTTGTCCGAATGAGTTTTTGACGATGGTTTCATCCTTTAAAGGAAGGATAAGCTCTTTTCCATCCCATGCCGGATGGGCATGATCCTCCAAGCGAAACTGAATATAAATTTTACCTTCTTTTTCAATTCTGGATTGATGCGTTGCATGTAAGGATGAGGTTAATGCACCTGTGTCCACTTTCGCATCAACCCATTGTAAATCTAAATCCGGGAAAATGATTTTCTCTTTCCAGCCGATGCTCTTTTTTATTTTTTTGACTTTCATTTTCCTTTGAGATTCCCTCCCTATATTCGTATTGTGTTTTTCAGAATATCCTCCATTCAGTCCTGCATTTTTTCAGATTATATGGCTAAAATAATACTTTTCCTGATGCTCACACTTTCCTGCACTTTTTCTTTATCGGCAGGAGGGAGATACTGGGTGTATTTTCAGGGACACAGCGGCCCTTTGTCTCCTGCTGTTCCGGTTGAAGTATTAGCCAAGCGGCCCGAGGGCTATCGTTCCGGTATGCAGGATGTGCCTGTATGTCCTCAGTATCTGGCGGCCCTTCAGATTTGTGGCTTCAGACCCATAGCACAGTCCAGATGGTTAAATGCAGTGGTTTTGGAACTTCAGGCAGAACAGATTCGGGAGGTATTGTCTTTCCCATTTGTTTCCCGGGTTGAACCTGTGCGGCAACTTGTTCCAGCTGCTGCCAAAGAAAATATCTTCGAAAACTTTCAGGCGCACAATGAAGATTTATCGGCCTCTTTCTGGGCGTATTCCACCGGACAGTTACGCATGTTAAAAAGCGATCTGATGCAGGTCAATCGCTATACAGGTAAAGGGGTGAGAATTGCTGTTTTTGATAATGGCTTTCCGGGAGTCAATTCCCTTCAGGGATTTAAAAACATGCGTCTGGCAGGGAGTTGGGATTTTGTTGCCGGAGAAGCGGATGTTTTTAATAATACCGGTACCCATGGCACCATGGTGTTATCTACCCTGGCTGCGTATCAACCCGGTGGGGTGGTGGGCGCCGCGTTTGATGCAGAATATTTGCTCTTAGTTACTGAGAATGATATGAGTGAAAGCCTGCAAGAGGAGTATAACTGGTTGATGGGCGCAGAATGGGCAGATAGTCTGGGGGCAGATATTTTTACCACTTCCTTAGGGTACACGGTTTTTGATGACTCAACGGAAGATCACCGATATTCAGATTTAAATGGCAATACAACGGTTATTACCCGGGCAGGGGATGAGGCTGCCAAAAGAGGTATTCTTGTGATAAATAGTGCGGGCAATGAAGGCAACTCCTCCTGGCGTCATATATCTGCGCCGGCAGATGGCGATAGTATTTTTGCTGTTGGCTCTGTGAATGCGGCCCGGGAATTATCCTCCTTTAGTGGTCGAGGACCAACTTCAGATGGTAGGATCAAACCTGATATGATGGCTCAGGGTGAAAAAGTGGCTGTATTGACGCAGGGCGGTGCGATTCAATTATATAATGGCACCTCATTCTCCGGACCTTTGATTGCAGGTTTATCTGCGCAACTGATGGAAGCAGTACCACAAGTTAAAGGTTATGACCTTGGAAATGCCATTCGTCAGTCCGGGCATGTGGCATCAACGCCTAATAATGATTTTGGGTATGGCATACCTGATGCAGAGGAGGCTTTTTATCTCCTTACCGGCAAAAAATTACAGAAGCCCCTTAGAGCGGAATTAACCGTATTTCCTAATCCTGCAAGAGGTCAGTTTTCCGTCTCAGTTGTTTTCCCGGGTGAAGGTAAGGATTTGGAAATGGAGTGTAGAGATTTACAAGGGCGGTTGATACAAACGCTTGAGTTTCCTGCGGGTCAATTTTTGAATGTGTTTAATATCCGTGGAGAGGTTGAGTTTAAGCAGGTTGCGGCAGGAATCTATTTTTTACGGTTTATTGAGAAAGTCAGTAAAGAGGAGGTGGGAACCTTCAGGTTCAAATGGGATGGCAATTGAAAAGTGGCTTCTGGCTTATGATTCTCATACGTCGGGTAATATTACAGATTGAGGACAATTGAAAAATGTGTATATCTTTTGTGGATATCCCTTGTTTTTGAAAGTCTCTTATACTTTAATTTTGTCCTAATTCGTTTCCTGACAAAATCTTAAACAATTCTCTTGAAGAAAGTCTTTGTGGTTGTATGTTTGATGATAGGCTGTCTCGGGCTTCAGGCCAGGCGGGTATTGTCGGATATTGACCTGAGTAGCGGAAATTGGGTGATGATTGGTGTCTCGTTAAGAAATGCTACACTTCATCCCATTCAGGATTCGCTTGGAACCTTTATTTGTAAGGACAAGGCGACCTTGGCAAAGATTAAGGAGGAATGGGATTTTAGTCCGATGTTTGAGGATGTCTGTGACTATCATTATGCGATTAAATTTTATCGGGATGGAGAATTGAAATTGACATTGAGAGTCAATTTGAATTGTCAATACATTACCCTGGGTGGGGCTGCGTTTGATTTTACCCCCAAGGACTTGTTGAAATATCGCTCTTACTTCAAGCCAATTAACTGGTCTCGAATAACCTTTCGCAATCAGGATGTTTTGAGGGAGGCTGTTCGGAAAATTTCGGAGCTTCCTAATGTCTATGCGTATCAGGACATACGACCCTATTTATTTTCCGGTTTTTTTACTGTGGGTTATGATGAATTGCCCTGGAATACGGATAAAGATTCCCTGACCAAAGAAATCACCAGGGAAATCCGAACCCTTAGCGGACGGAAAGATTTTTATGCCGCGCCAACCTTCGTTTTTGTTCAAGGGGAAGTGATGAAAATGCGTTATGAAATTTATTGTGAGTCCGATTTTTTGACTGCTTACAAAGGTCCGGTATCGGCTGGTTGGCGCTCCCATTTGGAATACACCGATCAAATTCAGATCATTACCATAGGATTAACCCGGGAAGTTTATCAAAAAATTATGGCACCGGTTTTGCAGGCGGCGGACACAAGTGCAGTAAAGAATTAATTACCGGGTAACAGACAAACAAAAAATAAAATTGAATCGTGTGTTTCCAATCAAAAAGTGTATATTTGTGCAACAAATTGAAAATAATCGTATGAAATTCAAAGTTCTGTTCATTTCTGCCCTGTTTGCCGGCAGTTTTGCTCTCACTTCATGTGGAGAGGACAAGGCAGCTAAAGAAGCTGAAGCTCAGCGTGTTGCTGATTCAATTCGCGTTGCTGATTCTATTGCTGCTGCTGAGGCTGAAGCCGCTCGTTTGCAAGCCGAACAAGATTCTGCTGCCGCCGCTGCTTCTGCTACTTCTGACAGCGGAAAAGGAGACAAGAAATCCTCCACATCCAACCAACCTGCTGATGTTAAATCTTCTACCGGTGCAGGTACCACCTCTCAAGCTGGGTCCGAAAAAGGAACAAACAAAGCCTCCAATACAGGTTCAAGTTCAACAGCAAAAAGTATGAGCACAAACAATCAAGCCGTTGTTAAAGGCGCTGTGAACGAAGCTGCAAAATCTCAACCCGCTCAGGATGGGAAATCCGGCAATGCTACTAAAGGCGGAACAACTCAAAAGGCTCGTCCATAATTTTTGTATCACCATTCAATTATAATAAACATGAAAAGAATTATTACCTCTCTTGCACTCTCTTTGCTCGTGTGCGGTGCATTCGCTCAGGGCATCCCTTCAAAGCGTCAGGTTGGCGCTTCTGCTCAGGTTGACATGAAAATGATTCAGCCTAAAAAATCATCTGTTGCAAATAAAACTGCTGCAAATGATACTTTCACTGTTGCTCACTTCTTGGGCGCTCAGGATACTTCCGGTCGCTTTATGTGGGATTTCAACAACCGTTACACCGGTGAAGATGAATTGAAATGGGCTCTGACTTGGTTCGATACACTTCATGACAGCCAGGGTAACACCAAAGCTTACAATGCTACCCAGAATACTATTGTTGATTCAATCTTTGTTCTTTGTGGTCACAAGAAAACTTCTCCTTCAACTGTAACTGATTCTATCTTCCTGGAATTGTTTGATTTGGATGCTACTCCAACTCCTGCTTATGTTTGGGATACTGTCCTCACTACAACCACTAACATCGGTACTTCCAACAACTGGCTTCAGTCAACTTTGTTGCGTGTTCCATGTAAGTATGTATTACCTCCAAACCACAGATTTGGTATTCGTGTAGCTTTTGCTGGTCCAGTAAATCAGGATACTTTCGGTATCATTGTAGGTTTCAATGATCAAGGCGCTTGTGGTACTAACTCTACTGTTTCTGCTAAGTTGTCTGACATCCCATTCAACACTTACCGTTTGTATGCTAAACTCGATACATCTTTCACTTCTACTCCGGTATATGCCTTTGATTTCCTTTACCCAAGTGGTATCTGGAATGGTATTTTCTTCCGCGATTGTAATGGAAACGGTAACTACGATAGCGGTTCAAACGAAGAAGAAGTATTCCAGTCTGCTTACATCTTCTGCGACGTAATCCAAGCTGATCCTACTACAGTAGGTGTATCTGAAGGTGCTTTATCTTCTGCTTTGAATATCTATCCAAATCCATCTAATGGTATCTTCACTGTTAATATGGATCTTAACTCTGCTGTTAACATGGACATCACTGTTACTGACCTTCAAGGTAAAGAAGTATACAGCGAAACCATCAACAACGCTGCTAACATGTCTCGTAATTTGGATCTTTCTCACCTGAACAAAGGTGTTTATGTATTCCGTGCTGCTACTGCAACCGGTTCTGCTATCCAAAAAATCGTTATCAAGTAATTTAATTGCCTGATGGCTTGAAAAGCCCCCTGCTATTTTTAGCAGGGGGCTTTTTTTGTATGAATATTTTTCCCTGCTGCAAGGAAATGATTTTAATTAATTTTACATCATGAAAAATGCCCTTTTATTTCTTGCTTTTCTACTTGTTCTTTCCGCTCAACAGTATGCTCAGACACCTTATGTGAATTGGGCAGAATCCGGCGGCGGAACACAGTC
>CANHCC010000115.1 GCA_947459115.1 Bacteroidota bacterium
AAAGGCCTGTGGCGGTTGCCGTGGTTTGAACAGGGATTGAATTCCAACTATATGAATATCCCGGATTACCCCCGGAAGCTGTTACTCGGGCTAGTCCATTGGCTTGCCCTGCACAACGCACCCGTTCAGAATGTAAGGTGAGCTGCAAAAAAGGACTCACCAATACAGTGACCGGGGCAGAGGTTGAGACGCAATTATTCGCATCTGTAACCACGACATTATAGGTGCCAATTGTTAGGCCGGTAGCGGTTTGTGTAGATTGGGCCGGCACACTGGACCAAACATAGGAATAGCCGGGTGTGCCGCCGGTAACATTCACGGTAGCCGAACCGTCTGAATTTCCCCCACAACTCACCGGAATATAAGTCAAAGTAAACCCAAGTTGTGCCGGTTGCATGACAACCACGGGAATGCTGTAGGGACAGTTATTGGCATCCAAAACCTGAACGGTCCAGGTGCCGGCACTAAGGCCTGTTGCAGAGGTGGCCGTTTGGATGGGGGTAGTGTTCCATGCATAAGTATAGGGCGGAGTTGAGCCATTCACCGAAATCGTAGCGGTTCCATCGCTTCCACCAAAACACGATACGGATGTAAAGCTACTACTATGAACAAACGCCGGAGGTTCTGTCACACTGACTGTAGCAGAAGCAGTACAGCCATTAAAATCCATAACCGTAATTTGATAAGATCCGGCGGTAAGGCCTGTAGCTGTTCCCAGGGTTTGAACCGGTGAGGTATTCCAAGTATAGGTAAAAGGTCCTGTCCCATTTTGGACGCCTACATTGGCAGTGCCATTGCTGCCGCCAAAACAGGTTATAGGGGTAAACGCAGTCGTTAAGCCATATCCTATGCACTGTGCATGGACACTTAACATATTTAAACCTGCTAGCAAAAGCAGGACAAAATATTTTGAAAGGCTCAAAGTCTTATGTGGTTTGATGATAGTATTCCAAATTCCCATAGTGTGCTTATCTAAGCAGGGTGATGTTGCCCATGTCATTATATTTACCAATTCTAACCGAATAAAAATATACCCCTTCCCGGAGTTCCATCCCATTCAGGTCTTTACCATTCCATCCCTGATTTTTATTGTAGGTCTCAAAACAAGTGACGCCCCAGCGATCATAAATCACCAGATAAAAGGCCTCGTCCCCGGTATAATTTATCCGAAATTCATCGAAGTTACCATCTCCATTAGGGGTGAAAACATTCGGGATAAATATCTCGGGAGCCTTCACTACGATAGGACCGAGTTGTTTTTCTACGCTACATCCGGCATTGTGCTTCGCCTCAAGGGTTATATAATAAGTTCCCGTATCTACATATTGATAGAAGACTTCTATCCCACGCTTTGACTTTCCGTCTCCCATTTTCCAGAGGAGGTCGATAGATTCATCAACAGGGGTGGCATATACCTTTACCTGTGCCATTGGCAGAGTGAGTTCAACCGGGCCCGATGGCTCAAGGTAGGCCTGAATATTCAAGGAATCGCCCATTCGAACAGGTTCAGCGAAATCGAAGGTGTCTTTACATTCTCCTACGCCAGTGGCGATTAAACGCAGGTAATAGACGCCGGATTTTTCAAACACATGTGCGGGTTCTGTTTCATTCGATATAGGGCTGTTATCTCCAAAGTTCCAGGTGTAACTTAATGCATTGGCACTTAAATTTTGAAATTGGAGCTCAAAGGGCGCACATCCCCATATCTGTGATGGATTAAAATAGGCCTCTACTTTCGGATGCACATTTACTTTGTAATAGGCAGTATCACTGCATCCAGCTTCTGATGCTACCACTCGGTATACTAGGGATGAATCCGGATAAACAATAGGTTTAGAAAGACCCTGTTGATTTTGACCTGGGTCAGGCGACCAATTAAACAAGGCTCCTCCAACGCCTGCCTGAGCTTGTAATCGAACAGGAAGTCCCGGACAAATGCTATTGGTATCTGCTGTGACAGTGACCGCAACATCCGGCAAAACAGAAATTAAGACAGAATCCCTGGAAGTACAGGCTGTCGGCGCTACCCCTGATCTTACCTCCATCACATAGATTTGAGATGTGGTGGTAGAAACCATTGGCTGAAGCAGCTGCATATTGCCCGGTTGCCAGGTAACGAATACCGGCTGATTGCCATTATACTGATAAGTACCCAAGAGTCGTACAGGCAAATTGTCTCCACAAATGAGTGTATCTCTTCCTGCATCTGCAATGGGTCTTGAATGCACCAATACCTGAACACTGTCAATGTTTCCTGGGCAGCCCTGATGAGCAGCCTGCAAATAATACCAACCTGATAAACTTGGTGAAACCATGGGTTTCAGAACGGATGAATCACTAAGGCCAATCGCCGGAAACCACCGAAACGCCTGGGCCAGTCCATTTTGTACCTGACCTTGTAGCTGTACACTATCTCCCTCACATACATTTTGAATAACACCTGCATCAACCACGGGTAAGGGCGAAACAATTACAGTCACGCTATCCGCTATGCTTGTACAGCCATCACTCTCTGTTACCAGAAACCAGGTAAAGGTGGATGGAGGATTGACTACCGGACATTGAGATGCCGTATCGTTGATGTGCATGGCAGGTTGCCAATACCAGGAATACGCAGGACCCGCATTTCCGGCTGTCCCACATAATTGAGCACTGCCACCATAACAAATCAAGGTGTCCGGTCCTGCATCGGCCACCGGACGAGGCCTTACGGATACAACCACTGAACTCAAGGTATTCAAAGTAGTACTATCACTGCTGCATCCGGTTAATCGATTGGTCGCACGGAGCGTATAAATACTGGAGGTAGTTGGGACGGTATAAGTAGTTAAACAAGTGTCACAATAGACCAGGTTTCCTGGGGTCCATTGAACGGAATAATTGCCGGCAGGGCTTACGGAGCCGGTGAGAAAAACAGCAGGTCCATTTTCACAAAAGGTCAAATCTGGTCCTGCATCTACAATTGGCAAGGGATTTACCGTTACTTTTTGGGGCACCAAAGGACTTGCACATCCCGCATCATCTATAACCTGGAAAAAATAAGTGGTGGTGGTATCCGGATTTGCAAAAGTCTGTGCAGCATTCGTATTATTTAACGATCCGTTGTTAGGCGTCCATTGATAGGTGTAAGGGGGAATACCTCCTAATCCCCATCCTTGTATTGGGACACCTCCCGAGCCGGTGCACATAGAGGTATCGGGAAATACAAATGCTTGTGGATATACGGGGGCATTTAAGACAATTCCTGCAGAAGTAAGACAACCCTGATTATCCTGAACCTGAACCACCCAGGTGCCTGCAGGCATTCCAGTGTTGTAGCCGGAAGTCGGATTGTTTCCGACCGACCATAAATACGAATACGGCGGCGTTCCTCCCTGAACATTTACAGTACCTATCCCATTATCCGGAGGTGTGCTACAAGTTAAATCAAATCCTGATGCAGATGCGGTTAATAATGCGGGCTCTGTAATGCTTGTCGTAGCCTGAACCATACAATTAAAAGAGTCACGAACGACGACTGAATAAATTCCGGCGAACAGATTGGCTATACCAGCGGTAGTTCCTCCGTTATTCCATACATAAGTATAAGGAGGCGTTCCGCCTATTGGTAAAACTGTGGCTTGTCCATTTCCTTGTCCAAAGCATAATGGATTGGTACCTGTAATGCCAGCTTGCAACAGGGAAGGTTGAGGCATTACCACATTCAATTGAAATTGACAATTGCGGGCATCCTGAATAGTAATTAGGTAATTTTGAGCACTCAGACCATTAAAAACATTGCCGGAATTAAGGGGGAGGTTATTGATACCAAATAGATAAGGTGCAGTTCCGCCACTGCCACTCACCTGAATACTTCCATCGGCCATGCCGAAACAACTTACCTGCTGAATAATCGGTGTAAAGTTCAAGGCGCTTGGTTGATTAAGGGACCAGGTTGAGGAGGAAGAACAGCCAATTGCATCCGTAATGATTACAGAACCCGTATCTGCACACAGCCCCGTTGCTTGTATGCCGAGTTGCACGGGTGTGGTATTCCAGGTAAGCGTGTAAGGGGGCATACCCGAACTCACGATAGCCGAAATGCTTCCATTACAATCTCCAAAGCACGCAGGCGAATTAAGATTCAGTTGTGCCTGAGGTGCAGGAATAGCGGTTGTTACCACTGGAGTAGAAGCAGCAGGGCAGCCGTTCATATCGGTAATTTGAACAGACCATGTTCCGGAGTTGATAATTCTAATCGATTGTGTAATTGCGCCATTTGACCAAAGGTAGTTTCCTCCGGAGGGCAAGGCATTCAAGACGACACTGTCTCCCTGGCAAAACGAAAGATTCCCATTTATCTGAATTTGAGGCGCAGGGGAGGGATAAACCACCACCTTAACTGAATCGGTAACAGTGCATCCGCTTAGGGCATATTGAAGGGTATAATTTGTTGTTACCTGGGGATTGACTTGTATGGTTTGGCCGGTTTGTATGGGGTTTAAGAGCCAGGTATAGGTTCCCCCGGCAGGGGTTCCCTGCGCGCTGATGGTCGCGAATTGTCCTTCGCAAATGGTATCGCCAATAAGACTAAGTGTCGTATTAGTGGAAATTTCAAAATGTATGACCACACTTGTAGAAGGAGCACAAGAACCCGAAGAAATCACTCTTCTATAGTAGGTGTTAGAAACAGGGGCGACGGGTGAGTAATTCTGTGAATTATTAGGTCCTTGTGCTGCTGCCCAGATAATATTATTCGGACTAGACTCCCATAAATAAACGAAACTTCCTGTCCCTCCGGAGGGCAAGGTACCGGTTAATCCCTGAGGGGCCTGAAGGGAACACAAGGTTTGGGAATTGCCAATACTATTATTGCCAACCGGATAATCTACCGTAATCGTAACGGTTTGACTGGTTACTGGTCCACAGGCACTGCTTCCGCCTACAATTCGGCGATAGGAAGCAGTCGTAGAGCCGGAGGGCAATTGGTTTGTATTGGTTCCTCCGGGAATTGAAATCCAACCGGAACCGGTGTTACTCTGCCATTGGTAGGTGTAGGAGCCTGAACCACCGGTAGGTGCCGTGCCGGTCAGCAGGGCAGGAATGTTCGGGAAACAAAGGGTCTGAGAGGCAGAGATAGTATTATTCCCAATAGGCGAAACCACAGAAACCATCTGGGTATCTGGCCGAGAGCAATTGCCTGGCGAGGATATGGTATAAATAACCGCATGAGTTCCGGCACCTGCTGTAAACGGATTAAAATTTGATCCGCTTACGCCTGGTCCTGAAAAAACACCACCGCCTGGAGACCCTGTTAAGGCTATGTTTTGATTGACCTGACAATATAAAGGTCCAAGACCACTGGAGGTAACTGATACAACCTGACCCAATGTTACAGCCAAATTGCCATTACTGCTGCAACCATTGTCTTGAATCAGAACTTGGACAGATGCCGGTGCGG
Source organism: Bacteroidota bacterium (assembly GCA_947459115.1). Lineage (GTDB taxonomy): Bacteria > Bacteroidota > Bacteroidia > J057 > RFSG01 > CANHCC01. Next base: position 5,441 of record CANHCC010000115.1, read on the forward strand.
GACCTGTCCAGGTGACTAAAATCTGATGTGTTCCTTGTCCGGAATTAATAAAGCCTCCTGAAACCGTCCAGGTGTAGGTGGCCGTTGAACTAAAGGGAACCGTATAGGACGCGGTATCATTGGGGCAAACCAAAATTGCTCCGGCAATGGGCGTTGGTTGGTTAGAAGCTGCTGTTACAACCACTGTATCCGTAAAGGAAGCATTTGTACAATTGTATAGCAATTGCGCTACATAGGTTGTAGTAGAGGTAGGGCTGACAGTGTAGGAGGTCCCGGTGGCCACTACCGTATTATTTACCAGCCAGTTGACCGTATACGCGGGTGCTCCATTGGGGGTGAATCGGATTCCTTCGTTTGCCGCGTTCCATTGCGTTGGAGCATTCCTTCCGGTAACTACATCTGCTATGGTCCCTGTTATATCGTGTAACGCATGAATAGCTTGTCCATTATTCCAGGTGGTACACAAAGGTTTATTCAGGATATGCGTTTCAATTACATTCGTAGTTTCATACAATATGATTTGACTTGAATACAAAAGACCGGTACAGGAGAACATTGGCACATTGAAGTAGGACACTACAAAGCGCCGAAATGGTGCTGTGCCCGCAACATTGTAAAAGATTTGGCCCCCTACCCCGGGATTAATATCTTGCCAGGGACCCAATACGGTATTCATTGGATTGGCAGGCGAAGGCACGGGACCCGGAATAGACCAAGGCGAAAATCCATTGGCATTCGTCAGGTCAAAACTGACATAATTATTGGAAGAAATAAGAAGTTGATTGTAAGAATTGCCATAAAAGCAAAAGTCAAATCCAATATTCAGCACACCTGAAAATTGATCATCCCCAAGAAACACCTGGGTGCCAACTGTAAAAGGATCCGGATTGTACGGAATCGTTGAAATCAGATAGGAAGTGGTAGAAAGCGTCGGCGTTGTAATGCTTGCAGTGAGCGTGGTGGTCGCAGGCGCACAAATGGTAACATCGGGGCTGGCAGTGATTAGTGGTTGAGCCAGTAACGAGTGAAGATTTGCACCCATCAGGAACAAAAAACTCAACAGCCCGGGTAATTTTAAACCACAAGCGAATTTGTTCTTTGCGCGATTGTATTTTAACTGCATCTTTACCAACATTACAAAAATATACCAATTGCCCGGGAATTTTCCTCAGTTAGGGTGTGAATGGTCTGTTTTGGGTGTTCAATTTATCAGAATATAGGATGAAATACCGGGATGAGGCCCTTGTTTCTGAATTTTCAGGCGTAATTTTGACTTATGTTTCGATCCTTTCTTACTGCGGTAGTTCTCTTGGGGCTCTTACTTTTTGCTTTCTGGTTATTTCGGGTTCATGAATTTACAAACATTCAGGAAGCCATGGAAACACCTGAGAAAGTGGAATTTCTAAACCTTTCCAAACAGAAGATTACCACCTTGCCTGAGGAACTTACTCAACTCCCCAATTTGGAGATTCTATGGCTGGACAGTTTATCCGGTCTGAATTGGGCGCAAGCCTGCACCAAGTTGCCGCGCATCTCAAATTTGAGGGCATTGGTCCTGAGCCATCATCAACTTAAAAATCTGCCGCCTTGTCTGGGGGCACTCCCCAAATTGGAAATTTTAGATATTTCAGGTAATCCGGATTTGGACTGGGAAAATACCTTTATACAATTAAGCGAGGCGCCCAACCTGAATGTTTTAAGCCTGACCAATTGCAAGCTTACCTCTCTTCATCCCAATATCCGAAAGATAAAAGGATTAAAAAAAATATTTCTGATGCAAAATGCGTTTTCTGCAGAAAGTCAGGAAGCCATACATCGGTTGTTGCCGGAGGTACATCTGGAATTTGAAACACCATAAACTCATTTAATAAATGATTGTACGATTCAATATACCTCAATCCCTTTTAATAAAATCCCTTTTGGGTATTTTAATTAGTGGAAATTTTTATTGGGCATTTTCTCAAGTCTTTGAAGGGCCTGATCTAAATCATCCCAACATAAAAAGTATCAATGTGCAGATAGATTCTTTGTATAAACAAAGAGATCGACTAAATGCGGAACGAGAAGAATTAAAATTGGCTAGAATTCGTGCCGAATTAGAACGAATCGCCATTCCTCAATTGCAGGCAGGTGAGGAAGTGGTTAAACATTCCGCTTTATTTTTATGTTACGCTGAAAAGCACGAGCAACCCAAGTGGGTCGCGCACATTATCCATCCGGATGTTATCACCGGGGGATTTTCCCGAAGCAATGATTTTAGAGAAGATTCCTTAGTAAAAACAGGAACAGCCCTCAAGGAAGATTACTGGAATACCGGTTATGATAGAGGACACATGGCGCCATCAGCGGATTTCAGATGGTCGAGAAAAGCACTGAGCGAATCCTATTTTTATTCGAATATGTCTCCTCAAAAACCTGAATTAAACCGGGAATCATGGGCCTTACTGGAAGATAAAATGCGGTATCATGTCGTGGTGACAGGAGAGCCTTTAATTATTATCACAGGCCCCGTCCTGGAAGAAGGTCTTCCGACAATCGGCACGGTGAATAAAGTCTCTATTCCAAAATTAAATTATAAAGTTGCATTAGATCTTACCGGTCCCGAAAAGAAAGCTATTGGTTTTGTGATGCGTAATGGAAAGAATGAATATCCAACCTTTAGTTATGCAGTAAGTATTGATAGCATTGAAAAATTGACGGGCATTGATTTTTTTCCTGCCTTACCGGATGATTTGGAAAATAGTTTGGAAAAAATGACGGATCCCAATCCCTGGAAGGCTGAAAAAGAAAAAGGAGATGTAGAGCCCATACCGGCCTTGTCTATGCCGAAAGGTAAATTTAATACCGTGCAAGCGAAATATCAGGTGAACTCAAAAGCTACTATTTGCGGGACAGTAGTAGATGCGAAATACACAGAAAAATCCGGTAATACATTTTTAAATCTGGACAAAAGATTTCCGAATGATATTTTTTCCATTTCCATCTGGAAAGATGACCGGGTTAATTTCTCCTACAAGCCGGAAGTAATGCTAATAAATAAACAAATCTGCGTTACCGGAATCGTTCGCGAAAATAATGGAAAGCCAACGATGGGCATTTCTAATCAGAAGGCGATTGAATATATGGATGGAAGCCGGCCGGAGGAGGATGAGGAGGAGTGATGGAATTATGAATTATGAATTATTGTACATGACTGAATTAGGTAAATAGATGATGCCTCCCCCGCGGTCATTTCGAGGAAAGCGTCAAGCCATGTGTAGCCTAAATTAATTTATAATAGCTTTATCGAGAAATACCCGGGGAAGGGTTGGGTGAGGTGCCCGTCTTTTCTCGATACGAGGCCTATGA